>CAZWPU010000005.1:0-25697 GCA_964635605.1 uncultured Bacteroidales bacterium
GTACGAGAGAGTGTATCTGCATTTGTCAGATGGTCTGATGCATGTAATTGACCAGTAACAAATACTGCAAAACATAAAAAAAATATACTATGTAAAAGGATTCGGTACATATAAAGAAATTAGATATCTGCAAATTTAATCAATAAATCATAAAAGTATTCCAAAAATAAAAATAAAAAAAGCAGCACAAAATTGTACTGCTCCTTAGTACGTAAAAACTTTTTTATTGTTTCCTATTTTATGCTACTAATCCTGCACTAATTAAGAAAGTTGCAGCAAAAGCAATAATAGCGTACAATTCAGGAAATACAGCTAAAATAAGTGTATTACCAAATACATCGTTACCACCACCAATTGCTGCAATACCATTGGATGTGACAGTACCCTGTTTTGTTGCTGAAAAAAGTGCTACAAAACCTAAAAACAGTCCCATAGATAAAATTGCTATACCATTAAACAAAGACATTTCGGGTGTTACAAGATTAAAAAGCTTGTCGATTACGAAATAACCTCCAAAACCATACAATCCCTGCGTACCCGGCAATGCTGCCAAAAGCATATAGTTACCAAATTTATCCGGGTCTTTTTTTAAGGCGCCAATTGATGCATTACCACCCATTGATACTCCAATAGCACTTCCTATTCCTGATAGTGCAATCATAAATGCTAATCCTGCATAAGCTAAATAAACTGCTGTGTTTGCGTCCATAAATTTATTCTCCTATTTTTTTATTTATTTCTATTTTGAAAATGGTTTATATTTTTTCCCGCCGCCCATAAAGCCGGCATTTTTATAAAATTCTACAAAAGTTAAACGTAACGGATGAACAAAAGCTCCCAGTGAAGCCATAAATATGTTTAGTCCATGGCCAATGATTAAAATAAGAATAAAGGGGATATAACTAAAGAAACTTCCACCTAAAAATTGTGCGGCTATTTGATTAAATACCAATCCTAATATTGCACTGGAAATACCTAATGCAAATAAACGAATGTAGGATAATAAGTCACCAAAAACACCGGTTATCATATTGTATACATCATAAAGGCCAGAAAATACGCTAACAATCATATTCTTTTCAGGATTAGCAAAAAGTAAAATCAGTGCAACACTAATGGCTAACCCAATATTTTTAATGATTCCATAACCTTCGGTATCAAGTCCTATCTGTTCAAGTCCTATAAAAGTCCCAAAAGTTAATACTAATAAAATCCATCCTATGGTGGATAACCCATATTTAAAGCCTCCCTTCCTAATTTCGTTGGCGGCTTTGATAAACATTCCATAAAAAATCTGAAGACCACCAATGGCAATTGAAAACCAAAATAGTTGGAGTGGTTCTAAAATAATATCTTTTAAGGGATATGCCTGTACGTTGATAAGCTCAACACCAAAAAATGTTCCTGAAATCATTCCCATAATTACCGTAGCCCCACCTAAAATAGCAGCTAGTGTAAGTACCGGTTTCAAACTTTCTTTCACTCTCTGCCTGAAAATCAGTGTACCAATTAAAATGAGTAATCCATAACCGGTATCGCCCACACAAAATCCGAAAAACATCATAAAAAACGGAGCAAAAAACGGAGTTAAATCCAATTCTTTATATTCCGGCATATCAAACAAATCGCTGATAGGTTCAAAAAGCCTGGAAAATTTGTTGTTTTTCAATTTAATAGGCACCTTATCTTCTTCCGAAGGTTTCGAAGAAATATAATACACATCCTGATTGTCGAGAAACTTTTCTAAATCATCTTTTTTATCTTCCGGAACCCATCCCTCGAGCAACATCACTTTCTCTCCGGCTTGTTTTTCGGTATGGTTTATTGCCAGTTCAAAATCAGTTTCGCTTTGAAGCTTATGTCGCTTTTCTCTTAACTGAGATTGATATTTTGCTGCATATTCATCAAAAGTGGCCTGAATCTCTTCTACCCGTTTTTTATTTTCTTCGCGCTTTTTTAATAGCTGCGATAATGGTTCTTCGGGTAACTTTATTTCTTCTGCTTCAATATTTATTTCTTCGTTCGATTGCTGAAAAACCACAAAATAAATTTTACCATGTTGCCGATTAACTATTTGAAGATAGTAATCCTCATTCCACTGTTCGTTAAAATTCTTTTCGTTACATTCAAAAAAGCGCAGTGTGATATTTAGCTCAGCCATTTTATCTGTCATGTCCAGCGTAAAATCACCCCAAGGCTTGGCTTTTTGAATATCTTTATTTAATGTAGATTGATCCTGTTCTATCTCCGACAGTTCAATATTTAGTTCCTTTACATTTTCAACCACAGGAACCTCTTCCTGCTTTCCTTTAACTTCCTGCTCTTCCTGCTCTCTTTTTTCCAGGAACTTTAAGGTTTTATTAATCTCACTAATCTGATGTAGTGATGATTTGATGCTATCATCAATTTCTTTCTTTTTTTCAATAATATGAAGCACCCCAAATTCCTGAAGATGTTCAAGAAAAGGAATATAATCCTTGTGATAAATTAAGAAAGAATATTTTATCATTGGCGTAATCATCAGGCAGCCTCCTTGTCTTGTTGTCTTTTCTTAACAATTTTCTGTGCCGATTTCGAAAGATTTTCCTCATCTTCAAGAAAACGTTTGATTTTCGAAATAGCTTCTTCATAACCAGGGATTTGTACTTTTTCGTAAAGGTTCACCTTCTGTGTTGTTTTTTTCCTGGCATAATCCAAAAGCTCCATTTTTCGTAAGAAAAAATCACTTTCGATAGATATTTTTACTAATGACTTAATAATTTGAACTCCGCCCAAAAACCAACTGGGTTTATTAAATAGGCTAAAGTCCTTGATTTCAAAAATTACATCATCTAAGATAGGTGTTTTCACACCAGCAATTTTCTTAAAGGACATTTTAACATCTTTAACTGTAATAAGATCCTCCTCAAATTCGCCCCAAAGCCTTACCATATCTTCGTATTCTTTCATCTGCTTTTCAAGCTTTCGGAGCAGCTCTTCCGACTGATCTTTAGCACGCTTAACTTCCATACGCAAGGCGGCTTCTTTACTTTGCAAAGTAGGTAGAGCCCGTAAACGCATTTTAAGCTGTTTGTTTAGATGCTGTAATGATGTTTTATTATATTGAAACTTTATTGCCATATTTTTTCAATTTCAGGTTTCAGATTTCAAATTTCATATTTTATCTATTCTTATACTTAATTCCATTTATTTCAGACTTCCTTAAGTAATTTATAAATCCACTTAGCATCTTGCTTATAGAACTTGCTTTATTATATAATTCTTCAAATTCTTCTTTAGAAATATAACTTTGATCAAGTGCTCTATAAGATTGTGATCTTACCTCGCCGCATGAACCTTTTGATATGCTTAAAAACTGAATGAATTCTTTATTCCCGTCTCTTTCATATCCCTCAGCAATATTATCCATTATTGAACCAGAAGATTTTCGGATTTGACGAACTAACTCGAAATCTTTACAAAAAGGATTTTTTTTTGTTAAAGAGTAAACTATTTTACATAACTCTCTCGCTAACTGCCAAACTTCTAAGTCTTCAAATTTTTCAATTTTTGCCATAATATTAATCTGAAATATTAAACTTGAAATCTTAAATTAATTATTTTTTGGCCAGTATTTTTCAACTAAGTCTTTTTTAACCCCTACCTCGGCAGGTTTAAAGTGTTTGTCAAATAAATTCCAGCTGGTAGATAACATCTCGTCCACCTCGATATTTACATCAATGGCCAATAATTTTTCCGAATAATCTTTCGCAAATTCAAGTGCCCGTTCATCATAATCTGTAAGGTCGAAACCATTCTCCAGTTTGGTTCGGGCATTGGCTGCATCGGCATACAACCGAACGGCAGCATTCATCACCTGCGGATGATCTTCTCTTGTTTTGGTTCCAATAACCAACTGTTTTAAACGAGATAAACTTCTAAACGGATCGACAATCACTTTGCCAATATCGGTATCTTTACGCAAGAAAAGCTGACCTTCGGTAATATACCCTGTATTATCGGGAATAGCATGTGTAATATCGCCACCCGACAAGGTTGTTACGGCAATAATGGTAATGGAACCTCCATCGGGGAACTGAACGGCTTTTTCGTAAATCTTAGCCAAATCACTATAAAGCGAACCGGGCATACTGTCTTTCGAAGGAATCTGATCCATTCGGTTCGAAACAATACTTAAAGCATCAGCCCAAAGGGTCATATCTGTAAGTAATACCAATACTTTTTGTTTTTTATCAACGGCAAAATATTCGGCCGCAGTAAGCGCCATATCCGGAACAAGTAATCGTTCAACCGGGGGGTCTTCCGTTGTATTTACAAAACTGATAATACGGTCTAATGCCCCTGCATTGTCAAAAACATTTTTATAATACAGATAGTCATCGTTGGTTAATCCCATTCCTCCTAATATAATTTTGTCGGCTTTTGCACGAAGGGCCACCATCGACATAACCTGGTTAAACGGCTGGTCTGGATCAGCAAAGAAAGGAATCTTTTGTCCTGTTACCAGAGCATTATTCAGGTCGATACCGGCAATACCGGTAGGAATAAATTCTGAGGGCTGTTTTCGTCGTACCGGATTTACCGAAGGGCCTCCAATTTGTCGCTCTTCACCTTCAATTTCAGGTCCTCCGTCAATAGGATCTCCGTATGCGTTAAAAAATCGTCCGGAAAGTTCTTCGCTTACCTTTAAGGTAGCAGGACGTCCTAAAAACATCACTTCGGCATTGGTAGGGATACCCTCTGTACCACCAAAAACCTGCAGCGTGATCTCATCGCCAATAATTTTCACCACCTGAGCCATCCGGCCATTAACAATAGCAATCTCATCATAACCAATATCTGTAGCATTCAACGAGCAGGTTGCTTTTGTAATCTGAGTGATTTTTGTATAAATTTTTTGAAATGCTTTTGTTTCCATTATTCAGCTTTCTTTTCTTCAATTATAGTTTTAAATTCTTTTTCGTTTTGTTTGAACTTATCTGATTCAAACTCCGAATAATTCATCTGTTTCATTTGATTAATAACCCGTTTAAAGTATGTGGCTATTTCTTCAAATGATTCGAAAGAGAATTTTGTATGATAGATTTCCAGAACTTTATTCAGCATATATTTCTGTCGTTCCAATGATGTAGAGCTATCTACTTCATCGAAAGCATCCTGCTGTAAAATTATAAAATCGATTACTTCAGCTTTCCAGAATGTCAGGTGATAATCAACCGGAACGCCATCATCCCCAAGAATATTAATTTGCTCTGCAACTTCACGTCCTCTAATTAACACATTTCTAAGTAAGCTTAATTTCTCAGGCCATTCCGGATCGATCTTTTTTCTAAAATAATCTTCTACCTCGGCATATTCTGCATATTTTGAGTAGCTATCCAGTGGGTCAATGGCAGGGTATCTCTTGCTATCGGCTCGCTGCTGAGATAAAGCATAAAAACAACGGGCTGCTTTTTTGGTCGATTCGGTTACTGGCTCTTTAAGGTTACCACCGGCAGGTGATACCGTTCCGATAAATGTAATAGATCCTGTTTTATCATTGTTTAAGTAAACAAATCCAGCCCGGGAGTAAAAGTTTGAAATAATAGCGGGGAGGTCCATGGGAAATGCGTCCGGACCGGGTAATTCTTCCATTCTGTTAGACATTTCACGCAATGCCTGTGCCCAGCGAGAAGTAGAATCGGCAAGCAGTAATACTTTTAATCCCATGGCTCTGTAATACTCGGCAATGGTCATAGCGGTATAAACAGAAGCTTCACGGGCTGCAACCGGCATATTGGATGTATTCGCAATAATGGTGGTTCGTTCCATCAATTTTCGGTCTGAGCGAGGATCATCCAACTCAGGAAATTCGGTAAAAATTTCTACTACTTCGTTGGCACGCTCACCGCATGCTGCCATAATAATCATGTCGGCTTCAGCTTGTTTTGAAAGAGAGTGCTGTAATACTGTTTTACCGGTACCAAAAGGCCCGGGAATAAAACCGGTTCCGCCTTCGGCAATTGGATTTAAAGTATCAATAACTCTTACGCCGGTTTCTAATAGCTTAAATGGACGAGGTTTTTCTTTGTATGCTTTAATGGCTAATTTAACCGGCCATTTTTGCGTCATGGTTAACTCAATCTCTTTTCCTTCTTCGTCGGTAACCACCGCAATAATATCCTTAATGGTATATTTTCCTTCTTTAACTACGCTTTTTACCGTGTATTTCCCTTCGAATTTAAAAGGAACCATAATTTTATGGGGCATCCAGTTTTCGGTTACTTCGCCAAGCCATCCACCGGCTTCAACGATATCGCCTTCTTTAGCAATGGGTTTAAATTCCCATTTTTTATCATCTTCTAAAGGATTGGTTTGTTCTCCTCGTTGCAAGAAAACACCTTCCATTTTGTCCAGGTCGTTTTGCAGCCCGTCAAAATTTTTGGAAAGTATTCCCGGCCCGAGGGTTACTTCCAATAAATGACCGGTAAATTCAACGGTGCTGTGCATCTTAAGTCCCCGGGTACTTTCAAATACCTGAACATAAGCTTTGGTACCGAGTACTTTAATTACTTCGGCCATCAATTTAGTTCCTTCTAAATCGATATAGCATATCTCATTTTGCTGAACAGGGCCGTCAACCTCAACATATACAAGGTTGGCGATAATTCCTGATACTTTTCCTGTTGTCATTTTATTTGTTTTTTCCATTTATTGCAAATTCTTTAGGAAATTCATAACTAGATTTTAAATTGTCAATGATTTTACGGAACATTTCACGTCCTGTTTCTTCATCGAGTCCTAACCATCGATAAGCCATATCAAGCTTTATGATATACGCCAATACAACCTCAATGGAAAAATAATCAAACAGGGTCATTTCTTCAACCTTATCCCATCTCAGTTGATCAAGGCCTTTTTCCCGGGCTAAAAAATTATCTTTTTCTGCCAAAGCAATAACATCCACTGCTAAAGGCAAATCAACAGACAAGCCAAAATCTTTGGCACTGCTTTTAGCTATTTGTTGTGCTACCCCGTTATTTCCAATAAGTTGCTTATCAATGTCTATATCATATTTTCGGCAGTTTAATCCGCTTAAGATATTTTTTATATTCAGATTGTATTCAAACCACTGTTTTAAAAACTTGTTTTTTGTTTCTAAAACATCGTTGTAATACATCTCGGTAAGTTTATTCTCCCAACTTTTATCAAAATCCTTTGTTTCTTCTTCCTCCTGATATAACTTCACAAAATCATACATGTATTGTGGAAAAATGTCTTTTGGGTCATCCGAAAACTCTTCTTCAAAATCCTGTAAAGTAAAATTTCCTAACGGGTTAAAATCCTGGGTTTCTTCCTGAAGGAACAGTAAAAGATTTTTGTTGTCATAAGGTAAAAATAAGCGTTGGGCCAGCCGGTAATCTTCAGGAAAGAGTTCATCTTTTAATACTTGCTTAAAATCAAGCATGGTGAAGTTAATATCTTCTTCGTCGAGATAGATCTCCGGCAATCCTGCTATAAAATAATGGTAATAATTACGAAACATACTTACTCTCCCTGAAATAACATTTCACCCGTTTTGGGGCGTAAATAGCTTTTAAAGAAATTAATAAAATCTTCTTCGGTAAAACTAATTTTGTAGGAATTGTCGGCCGGACCGATTTTAAAGCCTCCTTTGACTGCTTCGCTAAAGCTTAATTCAAGCTTCGCATTTAATTCTTTCCCTGTTTTGGCTTTAAAATATTTTTCAAACTCTTTTTCCAGCTTTTCAGGGAGTAAAACAGACAGGCCTATGGATTCTTTTTTTTGAGGATCCCAGTTTTTAATCATCGTTTCAATGATTTCTTTGACGAATTTCTCATCGTCAAAAGCTTTTTTAACGGGCTCATCAATAACTTTGCTGGTGATAAGATCCGTAATTTGCTGTTTTACCTTTCGAACGGTTTGTTTTGAAGCCAACTCCAATTCGGCATGCACATTTTTCTTGATTTCTTCGGATTTTTGTTCTGCCTCCTCAATGATCCCTTTCGCTTCTTTTTCGGCATTCTTTTTAATTTTATCTGCTTCAGCTTTGGCCTCTTTGATTATTTTATCGGCTTCTTCATTCGCTTTTTCGACACCTTCGTTGTAAAGCTTTTGTGTTAATTCCTGTAGTTTATTTTCCATTGTACAAAGGTCTATAATGTTTTACAAAAAAATTGAAATACAAATCTACTAACTTAATTTAATATTTCCCCAAATATTTACTTTTTTAGATACCTAAATTCGTTATACTTAATTAGAATCAATCATTTTTAAACTATCATTGGTTAAATAACTTATAAAAGCGACAAGTAAATATAACAACTATTGCTGGCAAATGTAAGGGAGAGAAAATAATTTTCCAAATCCTTTGTTAATTTTTTAACACTGTTATTCAAATAACAGACATGTTATTAAACAACTTATTTTTTATTAAAAATCTTGAGCGCCAGGATCACTTCAAAAAGAGTATAAATAAAATAAAGGATAAGAAAAGTTATGAGGAAAAATTTAGCATGCTCGGGATTTAAAATTGCATATAAAACAATAAAAACAAGATAAACCATCATCTTAATCCCCGATATAGAAATAAACTGGGCTGAAAACCGGGCATGCTCTTTGTCGCGGGATTTAAGGACAGAAAAATGCAGAATGCCGGTTAAAACAGCAATAACAAAAAGATTTAACCAAAAAACCGGATGGTAGTATGTTGCTAATACCGTTCGGAAAAGAATAAGCGCAATGAATCCTAAAGAAACGGTTAAAATGCCCTCTTTAATTAAAAAATTTCTTAACGCTTTTATCATTTTTATTGCTGGTTTTAATAAAGTCTTTATGGTTACAGTTGCAATATAAATACAGGAAGAGCAATACCGGTTATTCAATGATTACGCTCTTTCCTTTCAAACATCTCCATCAGAAAAAAGGCAATCAGTTGAAGTGCAATTGCTAAAAAACGGGCTTCTTTTTTAAGCGCTTTTTTGGTCTTTTTCTTTGTACTTTGATTCTCCGGTATTAACATTTGTGCGCGATTCATCACTCATATTACAGTTCCCTGTAAACATTGAACCGGGTTCTATCGCTAATTTTTTGGTAATGATGTCACCATTAATTTTAGCGGTTGCTTTAAGCGAAAGCAACTCTCCAACCTTTATTTTTCCATTGATTTCACCCAGCACCTCTGAATTTTTACAGGCAACCTCTCCTTTCACTCTACCGGTCTCACCCACAACAACTTTACCTGTAGTCTGCAGGTTTCCGTTTAATGCGCCATCAATACGAATATCGCCATTTGATTTTATGTCTCCTGTGATTTCTGTACCAACACCAATTAAGTTAATAGCAGCTGTTGTTTCTGGTTCATTATTTTTTGCCATTGTAAAACTCTTTTTTGATTAAAACTTCACTCATTTATAATTTATCGAACAAATATATTACTTTTTATGCAAGGAGTTATATTTTACCTTAAAAAAGATATGCGTATATAACAGCATTTTTATCTATTTTATTGTTTTAATTTTACTCTTTATTAATATGGATATAAATTAATTCCAAAAAGCAACTCAGTAAAGAATGATTGATGCTCGGGTAAATAACCAACCCTCACACCGGTATTCAATGGAAACATTGTGCGCAATAAATGGTAATCCACTGAAAGATCTATACCCAAACTATAAAATTCTTCTTTTGTTGTTCTTACCAATGAAGAATTCTGAGTGTATGTATTATATTGATTTATGGCCAAATCACCAAATAAAGCTCCTCTAATGCGTTTTACATAAAACAAAGGGCCAATACTCCAGTCGGGATAAGCTATAGGAAAAACATAATCGCTATAAAGCTTAACTAATTTTTCTGTTCTTTGACGAAACATTCCCCGGGGAAAACGAAACCGGGAAGAATACAAATAGAGTTTAGGGCTTTGGTATTGATATCCAATATCAAATTTAAATCCATGATCCTCAAAAAAACCGGGTAAATATATCCGTGAATCGATGGTAGATATGTAACCAAAAAAATTCTGGTCAAAGGGCGAATTATATAAATTATAATCAATAAAAACACCCTGTCTGGGTTGAATATCACGATGTGCTTTTCGGGTATAAAAAAACAAATACAATTGATAATTCATAAATTCCAATCCTTCTTGATAATAATGATCATTATATTGATAATAATAACGGTTACTATATTCAAACGTAATTCCCGGATAAAATCCAGCGATAAACTTTCCTCGGTTTAAATTAAACGGGATATAGGTTTCAACTGTAAAATTAGTATTATCGTATTTAAGTTGTGGGGTCCATGTAACATCAGAAGCGGCAAAATATTCGTGACGATCACCATAGTCAGTAGTTATTTTTAGATAAGGATACAACCCTTTATAAATTAAAGAAGAGGATAAATAATGATGTTTATTTTTATATGCATATCCTAAAATGGTTTCCATTGTGCTCAATTTATTCTGCGAAAGAAGCATAATCCCGGGATGAATTTTTCCATAAATTTCAGAAAGGTCGCTTAAATTATACTGAAAATCAATATCCTCAAAATCATAATACAAAGGTACCCAGCTATGAAAATAAAATAAATTAGCCAGCCTGGAATAGGGTTTTACTGGATATTTGTTGGTTGGGATTTTACTGTTTTTTATTTTCCCGTTTTCTTGAGATGATAATTTTTCGGCCAGATAATATGGCTCAATTTTTTTCATCTCTTTTTTATGCCATAAAGCTCTTTCTATAGGTATTTTAGAAATACCAAACCCTAGCGAACTATATTCACTTGCAAAAATATGTTTTGCGTTCGCATCTAAATCAAAATCAGAAATCCCAAATTTTGATGCCGTCAATTGATAAAAAGAGTGACTGCTAAAATGATATGCATAAATATTATCTATGCCATTATAGGTTGAATGAAAAAAAATATAATCATTTGTGGGATATATTCGCTGAATATCAACCCCCGGGATAACAAAAATAGGCTCCCATTGATCAGTTTTATTATCATACCGGCTAACCTGTTTTGTATTCCCGTTAATTTCTATAACATAAATGTACCTTTCGTCAGCAGACCATTGAGGCCGTTGAATAAAATGACCCTTTGGCGAAGCAATTTTTTTGGCCACAAAACCGTTATATGAGCTAATAATATTTAAAAAATATTCATTTTGTGAATTTACTTCTATTACTGCTATTTTGTTCGTATTGGATGAAATATCCGGGCTAAAATACCGCACTTTGTCAACTACCCGCTTTTCCTCTCGAGTCTCGATATTAAATAATTTAATAGCAGTATATTCTCTATTATGCCATCTTGCATCAGGCCGGTATTCGGACCAAACAACGTATTTGCCAGCAACCGAAAAATCATCGGAAATGAGAGGCCCCGGTTCCCATAAAACTCTTTCTCCTTCTTCACTTATCTCTACAAATTGAGGAGTGTTAGAAAAACCTTTTTTTAAGGCAATTACTTTCCCTTTTGCAAAATATTGAGGATGCACATAATCGTAATAATCTTTTTTAACAGGATTAATAAAGTTCGTTGGTGTGTATTTTATTTGCTCGCTTTCCTCTGTCCACAAACTATCTAAATAAGAAAAACTTGCCTGATATAACTTTTTATGCGAAAGGCCGGAATGTTTTTTTAGTCCCTGGCTAAAAGCAAAATTTGTAGGTAAGAAAGTGTACGAGTTTTTGGCAACATGGTCTACAACCTTACTCCATTTATCCGCTCCATATTTGGCTCTAAAATAAGTAGTAAATTGATAGCCATATTCATAATGATTTGGGACATAATCTTTATAAGATCCAAAAAGAAACTTATCAAAGGAATATTTTTTTTCATCATTTAATAAATAGGCCCGTATTCCTCTTTTAAAATAGGGTAGACGCCCTCGCCCAAAAGAAGAAAGCGCAGTTTCCGTTACTACTGCATCTCCTTCATAAAACCACATAGGCAATTGCCCGGCCACTAAACCAGTTGCTTGTTGGCCAAACACTAAAGATAAGATTTTGGTTATTCCCTGATTTAATTTGTCGATCTGAACCACATGGCGGAGCTCATGGATGCATAATTGCTGTAGATTGTTTTCAGGATACATATTTTGCGATGGTACGGGAAACAATTCCATCCGCTTAGGAGCCCAGGATACATATCCATTAGAACGGATGCTTTGTGAATGAATGATTACAGAAATTTTCTTTGGCTGGTGATTAAGCGAAAAACCAACTTTTTGGTAACTAGATTCTAACGTATTGGCAATCTTTTGTGCAGTGGCCTGATATTCCGAAGGAAAAATAAGCTGAAAATTGTTGGTATTTATCTGCTTCCATCTTATGGATGCCGGATCTTGTCCGGTAGAATAAAATTGTCCAAAAGAAGGAATACAAATAAAAAAGATTAACAGGGATAAAATTATTCGATAAATATATCGCATAAATTTATTTTTGAACAACTATTTTTTCAGTAAAAACTAAACCCTTTTCTCCTGTAAATTTAATAAAATATAATCCAGTTCTTAAATGTTCAACAGGAAATTCATAGTTATTATTCTCTGACATATATGTCGATTCTTTAAAACAAACTTCTCCACTCGTTGAAATTAATTCAACGAAAACGTTTTGAGTTATGATCTTATGTGTTGTAATCTTTAAGATTTCTTTTACAGGATTTAGGGTTTTTATTTGTTGGTTGGTATGGAAATCAAACTCAACAGCTGTTGCGGCAGATACTTTATAATAATACTCATCACTTGAAATAATTTCCTGATCAAGATGGTTAAATCCAGCTACCCGAAAAAATATTTCAGTACCCTCCTCATGTTGAGGAATAAATCCTTTAAATGAATATTTTTCAAGATTCATTATCTCGTTATGATTATAATTGTCTGATGAATATCCGTATTTAATTTTTAATTCTTGAATGGTATCTGTTTTATCTGTTAAATCAGCAAAAACAGAAACATCCTGGTTACTCCCAGGTTTTTCGGGTACAAATGATACATTGGAAATATTCAGCCTTGTCGCATTTTGGTTAATTTTTAGTTCCAAATAAACAGGTAAATGATCGGACATATTGTATAAAGCCTGTGCAACATTAACCGGCACACTTGTATTGGTGGTAAAATTTAATGCATCATCAAAAAAGCTACCATCCTGGCCTATGGTTGTATATGAATGATCAATATACTGTAAGTCTTTAGCACCACTAATAATATCTCTTGATGCTAAAATAAAATCGAATCGGTCATCCGATCCTCCTGAAGAGTAGCAGTCGCCCCAGGTGTGTGTGGATTGTGTATGATAAAACTTATATTCCTCATTTTTGCTCCATTCTCCAATTTGATTTGCGGGGTCGTTAAAAGCATATTCAGAATATGTTGGATTAATCAGGTTTTGAAATGCTTTTTCAGTTGGAGAGTATAAATTTAAATCGCCCAGCAGTAATATGTTTCCATATTCTTCAGAGTTTTTTAAGTAATTCATGATTACTCTTGTTTCAAAATCTCTTTGATCTTTATTATCGTTATAAGAACCTGCTTTTAAATGAGCTACTAAACAAGTAACAAAAACCGTATCATTTGTTTGAGCCAAATCTTCAGCATTAAAATAGAACTGATATACATTAAAAATTTTGTTAATGCCTGAATAATAGAAACTTAAAGGATAATGCCTTTTTAAGGTTAATTTTTCATAATTATAAAAAACGGTATTGGCTAAAAAAATCTCAGGAAATTCAGTTCTTCGATAATTTGAAATTCCATCAACATTTAAAGCATTTTCCAGTAAATAGGTAGCATCATCCTCAATAGGATATTCTCCCTCCCCATCCAGTTCATTCACCGAAAAAATATCCGGTTGTACATATTGAATAATCTCTTTCAAGGATTCGTTTTTTTCATCAATATTATTGGTATTATTATCGCATTCATAATAATTCTTCCCATAATAAAGCAGGTTGTAATGCATTACCTTTAATGTATCCTGCGCATTTGCCCATAAGGCAAATAAAACCATTATTAAAATAAAAAAACTTTTTTTCATTGATCTTTTTTAAACTAAATTTTCTTTGCTTTATAACCTTCTTGAGTCAATATTTGTGTAACTTTTTCTCTAAAATCTCCCTGTATTAATATTTCTCCATCTTTAACCGAACCACCCACAGCACATTTTGTTTTTAATATTTTAGCCAAATCTTTCAAGTCTTCATTTGTTCCCACAAAACCACTCACCAAGGTTGCTTGTTTCCCTCTTTTTTTTGCTTTAGAATCCAAATAAACTTTTAAATTTTGTTGATTAGGAGAAAGTGTGGTTTTCTCTTCGCCATCCTTTTCATATTCATATTTAAAATCAGGATTGGTTGAATAAACAATATTTTTTCTTTTATTTTTATTCTTTTTTGCCATTATTCAAACCTTTTTTATTAATAAAAAATTTTAGAATTTGGCTAAATTACGTAATTTCGAAGCAAAATTTTTATCCATGCCATTTTTTTTAATTTTACACACAATAATTTAACCATTTAATCCATTAATTATCAGAATTGAATTAGATTTGAACCTAAATAAAAATTTCAACTAAACGATGAGTAATTTTAAAATTGTTAATCGAATCAGCGGATGGATTATTTTCCTTATTGCCGCAATCGTATATCTTTTAACCATTGAGCCAACTACAAGCTTTTGGGATTGTGGCGAGTTTATTGCTTCGGCTTACAAACTCCAGGTAGGGCACCCCCCGGGAGCTCCAATATTTATGATCATATCCCGGTTTTTTACTTTTTTTGCCGGAGGTGATGTAACCAAAGCAGCCATGATGGTTAATGCAATGTCTGGTTTAGCCAGTGCATTTACTATATTATTCCTGTTTTGGACCATTACGCACCTGGCTAAAAAAATGCTTCCAAAAACAGAAAGCTTATCGATGGCACAACTCATTGTTATTATTGGAAGTGGCGCTGTTGGTGCATTGGCCTATACTTTCTCAGACACATTTTGGTTTTCGGCGGTAGAAGGTGAAGTGTATGCAATGTCGTCGTTATTTACCGCTTTTGTTTTTTGGGCGGTTCTTAAATGGGAAAATATTGCCGATGAAAAATACTCGAACCGATGGCTTGTGTTAATTGCCTATTTAATGGGCTTATCCATTGGAGTACACTTGTTAAACTTGTTGGCAATACCTGCTATTGTTTTTGTATTTTATTTCAAAAAATACAAAGTAACCCGTGCCGGGATGTTTAAAGCATTTATTGTTTCCATGATTATACTCGGGGCTATTATGTATGTTATCATTCCTGGCCTGGTAAAAGTAGCTTCATGGTTTGATCTTTTATTTGTAAACGGCTTTGGACTTCCTTTTAAATCAGGTGTTATTTTTTATATTGCTTTACTCCTGGGCTTTATCATTTGGGGACTATATTATACTTCAAAAAAGAAAAAAGTTATCCTGAATACAATTCTTTTAGGTGTTACAGTTATTATAATCGGTTATTCAAGTTTTGCTATGATTGTTATCCGTTCAATGGCCAATCCGCCCATGGACGAAAACAATCCGGAAACAGTTTTCAATCTTTTACATTATATTAACCGTGAACAATATGGAAGCAGGCCTTTATTCAAAGGCCAATACTACAATGCCCCGATTGTTGATAGCGAAACACCTTATACATATCGACAAAAAAATGGCAAATATATTAAATCTTACAGTTTAAATGATGTCTACGAATATGATGAACGGTTTACAACACTTTTCCCAAGAATGTATAGCCCCGACCCCAGTCATGTAGAAGAGTATAAAAAATGGGCAGATATCAAAGGGAAAAAAGAACCTATTACCAATTATCAGGGAGAACAAGAAATAAGGCATGTTCCTACTTTTGGCGAAAACTTGAAATTCTTTTTCCGGTATCAACTGGGACACATGTATTGGCGGTATTTTATGTGGAATTTTTCCGGTAGGCAAAATGATACTCAGGGTCATGGAGAATTGTTAAGCGGAAATTGGATAACAGGCATTAATTTTATTGATAATAAACTCATTGGCCCACAAAAAAATATCCCCGATAGCATAAAAAATCATAAATCGCGGAATACTTATTACATGTTGCCATTGCTACTCGGGCTTATTGGATTCTTTTTCCATTTAAAGCGCCATACCAATGATTTTATTGTGGTACTACTGTTATTTATATTTACCGGGATTGCTATTGTTGTTTATCTAAATCAATATCCTTTGCAGCCACGTGAGAGGGATTATGCCTATGCCGGCTCATTTTATGCTTTTTCTATATGGATTGGATTGGGTGTTATGGGTATTTATAACTTTTTCAAAATAAAAGCGAGTGCTGTTTTCAGCGCCATACTAGGAACCGTACTGTCTTTGGTTTTTGTGCCAGGAATCATGGCCAAAGAAAACTGGGACGACCACGACCGGTCGAACCGTTATATGGCTAGAGATTTTGCTTATAACTATCTGAACTCATGTGAACCTAATGCTATATTATTTACCCATGGGGATAACGATACATTCCCCCTTTGGTATGCACAAGAAGTGGAAGGTATTAGAACAGATGTGAGAGTAGTGAACCTTTCGCTACTAAATACCGATTGGTATATTGATCAAATGAAACGTAAAGCATATGAATCGGAACCGGTTCCTTTTGGGATGACCCACGAAGAATATCTTAACGGTGTTCGCGATGTAATTTACATCAATGACAGAATTAATGATTATGTTGATGCTAAACGTGTAGTAGACTTCCTGAAAAGTGATGATAAAAGAACAAAATTGCAAGTGGGAGCCAACGAATGGATTGATTACCTGCCAACAAACAAGATTATTGTACCTGTTGATTCGGCAAAAGTAGTTTCTAATGGAACAGTAAAACCTGAAAATACAGACAAAATAGTTTCGGAAATCAGTTTTGAAATCAATAAACAAAGAATAGTAAAAAGTGAAATGATGATTTTAGACCTGTTGGCCAATAATAACTGGGAGCGGCCTGTTTATTTTGTTTCTACAGCCGGAGATGGTAACATAGGGCTCGAAGATTATTTACAACAGGATGGTTTCGCTTACCGGTTGGTTCCTATAAAAACCTCGGCAAAAGGATATCTTGAAACCGGGCGTATTGACTCTGATATTATGTATAAAAAATTAATGGAAGAGTTTAAATGGGGCAACATGAATGATCCGGATATTTGGATGGACTACACAACAAAACGAACTGTTTCAGTCGTTAAAATCAGAAATCTGTTTACACGGCTCGCACATCAATTAATAAAAGAAAACAAAAAAGATTCCGCTTTAAATGTGTTAAGGAAAGGGGCTGAGCTTACTCCTAAATACAATATCCCTTATGATTTATTTACACTGGATATGATTGAAGCATTTTATTTAGCCGGAGGGCAAGAAGAAGCCGATTCATTAGTTCATGATTTTGCAGGGATAACTAAACAGGAATTAAATTACTATTTCTCTTTACCCTCTAAATTTACACAGTCACTCGATTACGAACAACGGCTAAGCATTCATTCCCTGCAGCGTATGGCCGATTATGCTAAACGATACGGAAACCTGGAATTAGCTGCTTCTATAGAACAAGATTTAGAAGAAGCTTTCAATATGTTCTCTACAAGGCAACCTTAAAAAATTAATAAACAAATAAAACATCCGAAGAAATCGAATCTTCGGATGTTTTATTATCCTTTCTCTTTTTTCAAATTTTACCCCTAAATATCACAAAAAAAGACCTACCTTTGCTCGCTTAAATTTTTAGGGGAAATGCAAAAAATCAAAAACATAGCTATTATAGCACATGTCGACCATGGAAAAACCACCCTGGTGGATAAAATGCTATTGCTCGGAAAGCTTTTTAGGGAGAATGAAAACCCAGGAGATCTAATATTAGACAGCAATGACCTGGAACGTGAACGAGGAATCACCATTTTATCAAAAAATGTTTCGGTAATTTACAAAGATTATAAAATCAATATCATTGATACTCCAGGACACGCAGATTTTGGCGGAGAGGTGGAAAGAGTACTAAACATGGCAGACGGCGTGTTACTTTTGGTAGATGCTTTTGAAGGAACCATGCCTCAAACCCGCTTTGTTCTACAAAAAGCGTTAAATATTGGTTTAAAACCTATTGTAGTTATCAATAAGGTTGATAAACCAAACTGTCGTCCTGAAGAAGTACAGGAACAAGTCTTCGACCTTATGTTTAATCTCGATGCTACAGAAGAACAGTTGGATTTTCCAACAATTTATGGTTCCGCCAAACAAGGATGGATGTCTGATGATTGGAAAAAACCTACCCAGGATATCATTCCGTTAATGGATTGTATTATAGAAAATATTCCCGAACCAAAAACTTACGAAGGAACACCACAGCTGCTTATCACATCGTTAGATTATTCGCCTTATGTAGGAAGAATTGCTATTGGCAAACTCTTAAGAGGGACATTAAAACAAGGAATGCATATATCGCTGGTTAAAAGAGATCAATCCATTAAAAGAACAAAAATAAAAGAACTACTCACCTACGAAGGACTGGGTAAAAAGAAAACCGAAAAGGTGGAAGCCGGTGATATTTGTGCTTTAGTTGGAATTGAAAATTTTCAAATTGGCGATACGGTTGCTGATTTCGAAAATCCAGAAGGCTTGGACCCAATAGCCATTGACGAACCAACCATGAGCATGCTTTTTACTATTAACGATTCCCCTTTCTTTGGTAAAGATGGTAAATTTGTTACTTCACGTCACCTGAAAGAACGCCTGGAAAGAGAATTAGAAAAAAACCTGGCATTAAGGGTTGAATCATCCGGATCTGCAGATGCATTTAATGTTTACGGACGGGGTGTATTACACCTTTCTGTACTTATAGAAACAATGAGGCGCGAAGGCTACGAGCTGCAGGTAGGCCAGCCTAAAGTAATCATTAAGGAAATAGACGGAGAAAAACATGAGCCTGTAGAATATTTAACCGTAGACCTGCCAGAAAATTTTTCGGGCAAAGCCATCGAAATTATTCAGCAACGGAAAGGTGAAATGATGAATATGGAACGTAAAACCGAGCGGATTATCCTGGAGTTTATTATGCCTTCCAGAGGCATCATCGGATTAAAAAACATTATGATGACTGCTACTGCCGGAGAAGCCGTAATATCGCATCGCTTTAAAGCTTTTGAACCTTATAAAGGCGATTTTGAAAAACGACAGGCCGGTTCATTAATTGCTATTGAAACGGGTACAGCTATTGCCTATGCAATGGATAAATTGCAAGACCGCGGACGATTTTTTGTTTCGCCACAGGAAGAAATCTACGAGGGGCAGGTAATTGGTGAAAATGCAAAATCTGGTGATTTAGGAGTTAATATTACCAAAACTAAAAAACTTACTAATGTAAGAGCTTCAGGAACGGACGAAAAAGTAAGACTTGCTCCCCCCATAAAATTCTCGCTCGAAGAAGCGTTGGAATATATCCAGGAAAATGAATATGTTGAAATAACACCTAAAGCAATCCGCTTACGAAAAATATTATTAAAAGAACATGAACGTAAACGGGCTCAAAAATAACAATAGTTTTTATCCGGATTCATTTTAAAAACGCTCCTCCTTTTTGTTAAAATACTAATACATTTTTCCGTATAGCTTAAAATTTAGCTACTCTTTTTTTAATGGCTATGATTATTTAGTTTTTTTCCTTAACCACCAAATTACTAGGGTGTTATAAATTCCAAGGTTAGTATAATGGTATATCTTCCTTAACAGATAAACCATGCCTGTTTTTTTTATATAAAATTTAATTAATACACTTAAACCATTTATGTACAATTTAATTGTGTTCATCAAAAATTTGTAAACCAACTGATTTAATTCCGTAACCTTTAACTAGATAGAATGATATTGTTTTATAAAACAGATGAGATCATTTACTGTCATTTCCCTATTTTGGGTAAAATTTATAAAATACACAAATAAATTTTTAAATATTCTACATGATGAAAATTATTGTCATAAAGCTTGCTCTCGTTCTATTGTGGGGTAGTCCAGACAAAGGACCTGAGTGTTCAGCTGAAATGCATACGAAAGAATCGGGCTCTCTTAACTTAAAAACATTAAACCAAATTGAAACTTTGCTTACAAAAAAAGCAGGTGCAGCACTGAAAGAAGATAATGAAAACCTTTTTACACTAAATGGGTACTCCGTACATACAAGTGTAACCGTTCGTAAATATGCCCCAGATATTTATGAAGAATCATTTTATGAAATTCAAAATCCAAATAACGAATATCGATTACGACTTACAAAACATCCTAATGGAGATAGTATTTTAGCTATTTTAATGAAAAAAAACGAAGAAACAATAAACTACCATGCAGCTTTTGATTCCCAGGGCAAAATGTATGAAGAAGATCCTTGGGGAATAGGCAAAGGCTATACCATCGATATATTTAAAATTTATCAAAAATACCTGCAAATTTTTTCACAAAAAATAGATGCTAAATAAATTATTTTAATCATTGCTGTTTTATTTCTGCCAACTTAAAATTTTTTCTTCATTAATATCCACTTGCTTTAATGGAACAAACGTTTAATTTTGTATCATACAAAAAATTAAACATGTACTAATCATCCATCAATTGAAAAAAGGAACCGTTATTAAATCAACCGGAAGCTGGTATACTGTTATTAATTATGAAACCCAGCAATCAATACTATGTAATATCCGTGGAAAGCTCAGAATAACAGGGATAAAAAGTACCAATCCGCTTGCTGTAGGCGATCATGTTGAATTTTTTATTCCGGAGAACTCCAAAACAGGTGTTATTAAAAATATTTTGGCCCGAAAAAATTATATCATCCGTAAATCAACGAATCTTTCAAAACAAACCCATGTGATTGCTGCAAATATTGATCAGGCAATATTAATGGTAACTTTAAAAAATCCGGTTACCTATTCTATTTTTATCGACCGGTTTTTAATTACTGCCGAAGCTTATGATATTCCTGCCAAACTTATTTTCAACAAAATTGATTTATATAACAATAAAGAAAAACAGCAGCTTTATGAATACATAAAAGCTTACGAATGGGCAGGATATGAGTGTATCCAAACATCGGTAACCCAAAAAATAAACATCGAAAAAACAACGCATTTATTAAAAAATAAAATTACACTAATCGCTGGAAACTCAGGTGTGGGCAAATCTTCGTTAATCAATTTAATTGATCCGGCACTCAATTTAAAAACCAACGAAATTTCCAGTTATCATAAATCGGGAAAGCACACTACTACATATGCTGAAATGTTTGATTTATCTGTTGGAGGAAGCATTATTGATACGCCGGGAATAAGGGGCTTTGGACTTCACGATATCGAAAAAGAAGAACTTTTTCATTATTTCCCGGAAATTTTTGAAGCTTCTAAAAATTGCAAGTATTATAATTGCACCCATGTGCAGGAACCAGGTTGTGCAGTCAAAATAGCCGTTGAAAAAAATAAAATACATCCCATGCGGTATAATAACTATTTAAACATCCTGTTAGACAAAGAAACTAAACATCGTTTATAAACGCTAACAAGACTTTCAAACTCAAATCACGTCGTTTCATCATAATTCTTTTAATCCTCCTATTTTTTTTATTAACTTGTACCTTTAATTTTTAAACGGATTGTTTATCTGTTATTTATGAAAAAAACAATTTTTTTCTTTTTCATAACAACATTAATTACTCTATCCTGTTGCCAAAACAAGGGAAGTAAAGATTTAAATTATATACATCTAAATCAAATAGCAAAAAATATTAATACCGATCTGGAGCACATATCCAGAGATATTAATGACCTTACTCTAATTTTAAATCATAATATCTCCTTCGATAAACCCGTTAAGTGGGATGCTTCCTATTTAAAAAAAAATAATACGCACTATTTTACACCTTACCAAGAAAAGTCTTCTGCCATTTATCTACCCAACAATGTCTCCTTAAATGACCACATCAAAAAAATGATTATAAATAGTGAAGTCTTGGATTCATTATTTATAAAATTCATTCATGATAATGTTTTTGTGCAACAAATTTACCTTTTAGATACCAATTCGTTTCTGCGGATTTACCCTTACACCGATGTTTATCAACATTTAACTCAACCCATCGAATTAAAAAGTCTATTGCCTTATCAAAAAGTTAATCAAAAACCTTTTATTGAGGGCCAATCGTATTGGATTGAAACGCCTTATGCTGATCCTTATGGACGAGGGTGGATTATCTCTTGCATTGAGCCGGTTTATTACCATGATAAATTTATTGGGATTCTGTCAGCTGATATTCCCGTAAAAAATATTTTAGAAAAATATTTTAAAGATCAAACACGGGTTTTAATACTAACCGACAACAAAGGAAATGTTATCTGTACTACCCAACATGGATCTAAACGATTTCATATTCCTTCATATCGTGATTTTTCTTATTACAAACCTGTAACTCAAAATATTTTAATGTATAATTCTCCTCCGTTAGCAAAGCATCAAAATAAAGGGATGCGAGAAGCAATTCATAAAATACTGAAAGGTTCCTTTAAGGAAAATTTTTATGTTGATGGAAAAAAACATACGATTTACAAAGCAGAGATTAAAGAAACAAATTGGTTATTGCTAAAAATTATTTATTGATTTAAGAAGTTTTAATCATGAAAAAATTCTATTATTTAGTTGCCGTTATTATAATTATTGCGCTGGGTACTAATGCTTATTATGGGTACTATATTTATAAACAACAATTGGATTTTCATTCGAACATGCTGATAAATCAAACAGAGATTTGTGGCTGGGAGATTGAACAGTCGGGTTATGAATTTGAAAATGAAATTAATTATATCGTTTTTTCTTCTGATTTAGCCCATTTTTTCGAAGAAAAAGAAAAAGCTGATTTGAAAATCAAAAAACTCGAACTTTTCTATTTTAAATACCAAAAGCTGATTAAAAATATTAAACTTATCGATACCCATAAAAATGTTTTTAGTCTGTTTAAAGATAAAACCAACCATTTTATTAACGACTATTACATTTCGCAAAAACAAACGGAATTAAAAGATCGCGAAGGTATTTTAAAAAACAATGATGGAACATACACATACCTTCTGCCTGTTTTTTATAATAATAAAACCGTATTAAATATCTTAATTAAGGTTGATATTGATCATTATATTAATTCGGTATTTGAAAATTATCATATAAAAGAAACCCTTTGGCAGGGACTAATTGATATGAGCGGAGATATAATTTCAAATAACTTATCGAGGGATACTATTACCATTCATAAATTAGACCATATTATCAACGAGTTAAATAATGGTTTTAATGGAGCCGTAAGGCAAAAAATAACCGCCAACAATCAAACGAACGAATATTTATCAACGTATTATCCCATAAGGATTCTGGGGAATGATTTAGGCATTATTTTTTCCCTTGAAACCAAAATTATTATAGATTCAGTAATAAAAAATTCCTTTATCGTATCATTTTCTACCTTCTTTGTTTTAATACTAATTATCCTCTTTTTCATTGTTTTTATCAGGCGTAAAAATTTAGCACAAAATAAAATTCAACAATCAGAAAAAGCCATGAAAGAAATGCTGGAATCGCTCCCTATTGGTATAATGACATTAAATCAGGATAGGGTTGTGAAATCAGTGAATAAAACAGCAATGAAAATTTTCGGATTACAATCCTCAAACGAATTAATTGGGCAAAAACTTACAGACCAGTTTCTGGTTTCAAGAAATTTTCAAGATTCAGAATCATTTAGTTACAATGAAAATCTGAATCAATATGTTTATTACGATGATAATGATAACGAAGTAATTATTTACAAAAAAGAAATCCCTTTTACCATTAATGGTGAAGAAATATCGCTTGAAGCATTTATTGATATTACCCCCATTGAAATTGCCCGAAAAAGAGAAGTTGCTGCAAATAAGGCAAAATCTGAATTTTTGGCTAAAATGAGCCACGAAATAAGAACGCCATTAAACGGAATCATCGGAATGGCGAATACCCTAGAACATTTAAATTTAGATGAAAAACAGGGAGATGCTGTACAAATAATCCTCAAATCGGCTGATTTATTACTATCCATCATAAACGATATTCTTGATTTTTCAAAAATTGAAGCCGGAAAGATGGTTGTCGAAGAAACACCATTTAAAGTTCGGGAAGAAGTGGATGCTATTGTTGCGCTTTTTATTCCTAAAGCCAAAGAAAAAAATATAGAACTTGCTTCAGATATAAACAATAATGTTCCCGATAATGTTATTGGAGATCCGTTTAGATTGAAACAAGTTGTTTCAAACCTTATCGGTAATGCCATAAAATTCACTTACGAAGGAAAAATAATCCTAACGGCAGAACTTGATAAAAAACACAATGGATCCTTTACCTTACTTTTTTCTATTGAAGATACAGGTATAGGAATCCCTAAAGAAAAATTAAAAAATATTTTTGCTTCATTTTCTCAAGCTGATGGATCAACAACGCGAAAGTTTGGAGGAACCGGATTGGGAATTACCATTTCAAAACAACTGGTAGAATTGATGGGTGGCGAAATATGGGTAGAAAGCCCTTCTTCTATTTCATATGATCCGCAATATACCGGTTCTAAATTCTCTTTTACAATACAAGTCTATTCTAACGAAAAGTTGAAAAAAGATATTGATTTTTCAACTGTCCGCGAATATAAAAATATTAATGTGTTGTTCGTTGACAATGAACCCGAAGAAGAAAACAATCTTTTACGCTTGTTTAAGAGCTTTGGAACCAACAATGAGATCATCACACCAAAAGACAATCCAATAGATAAAATTGAACAAGGAATCAATGGCGCCGGAAAAAATTATCATCTATTAATGATTAAAGATAATGCCGATTTTAACGGGATTAAATTTGCTCGAAAAATTCATGAAAAAGAATTCACAAACAAACTTATTGTTGGTATTGTTAGTTCAAATGATCAGCCCGGGAATTATGTGAAATGTAAAATGAACGGAGTTGATTATTATTTAATTAAACCTTTTGAAGCATCGGAAGTTTTCGAAATTTTACAGGAAAATTTCCAATCACTCAATTTTAAGGATAAAGAACTCCCAGAATTAAATAAACTTAAAAAAGATATTAAAATCCTTTTGGCCGAGGACAACATCATTAATCAACGAGTGGCACAAACCATATTCAAAAACCTGGGCTACGAAATAACCATTGCTCAAAATGGAAAAGAGTGTGTTGATAAAATTAAAGAAAATACGTTTGACATTGTTTTTATGGATATTATGATGCCCGAAAAAGATGGATTAGAAGCCACAGCAGAAATAAGAAGCATGGGGTATCAGTTACCAATTATTGCTATGACTGCAAACGCCAGGGAAGAAGATAAAACACAAGCTTTTAATAGCGGGATGAATGACTATTTGGCTAAACCTGTTAGAATCGAAGAGATTAAAAAAGTTTTAATCCGATGGTTTTCTGAACAGTCAAATTAGTTAATTTTTCAATTAATATACGCATCTGAAAAAATATATTAGTTCTCATGCAGTTGACAAACTATCAAAAACTGATTGTATAAAACAAAAAATATGCACGCACACGAAATTGATTATAAAACTCTTGGAGACGACATTCAACTCGTTGAGATTG
>CAZWPU010000005.1:25797-30563 GCA_964635605.1 uncultured Bacteroidales bacterium
AAAAGGCAGTAGTTCGATATTAGGTAATTTTTTAGAAGATTAAAAAATACTCGTTTATCAGGCTTTCTTTCTCTTTTTATCATAAAACTTTTTTAAGAAGAGTTTCAACATTACAATATTTTAACTAATTTCGCTCATAATTTTGTAAATCTATTATGGCTACTACGTTAGCACCAGAAGAATTTGTCCATAAATTAAGATCGACACCAGCTATAGATGTACGTTCTCCGGGAGAATTCCAAACAGGCCATATTCCGGGAGCTGTTAATATTCCTATTTTTAATAATGAAGAAAGAGCAATTGTTGGTACAATTTACAAAAAGGAAAGTCGGGAGCCAGCAGTCTTTAAAGGATTAGAAATTGTAGGTGCCAAATTACGTGATTTTGCTGAACAAGCACATTCTATTGCAAAAAATAACGAGCTTTTAATTTATTGTTGGCGTGGAGGCATGCGCAGCGCTTCTATGGCTTGGTTATTTGAAACAATAGGTATAAAATGTTATACCCTCGAAGGTGGTTATAAAGCTTTTAGGCGATTTGGAAAATACCAACTCACAAAAGGAAATAAGCTAATCATTCTTGGAGGATATACGGGTAGCGGAAAAACAGCTATATTACAAGAATTGGTAAAACAAGGTGAGCAAGTTTTAGATTTAGAAAGTATAGCTAATCATAAAGGATCTGCTTTTGGGGCTCTAGGCCAAAACGAGCAACCCCCCAATGAGCAATTCGAAAATTTATTAATCTGGAAATGGATTTCGTTTGACCTTTCAAAACCTATCTGGTTAGAAGATGAAAGCAAGTCTATTGGAGCAAACTGGATTCCTCAGGAACTTTTCGACAGAATGCGAAAAGCAACTGTAATAAATATCCTGCTGGATAACCAAAGCAGAATTGAAAGGCTTATGAAAGAATATGCGGTTTACGACACCAAACATCTTGAAAATTGTGTTTTAAAAATTAGCAAAAGACTGGGTGGGCAAAATACAAAAGAGGCACTAGAATCGCTTAAAAGTGGTAATTTAGCCACTGTTGCAAAAATTGCATTATCGTACTACGATAAAACCTATCGTTATGGGTTAGAAAAACGTGAAAAACACACTGTTTTCCCAATTAAACTGGAGTCTGACAATCCCAAAAAAAATGCAACTAAAATTATTGATTTTATCCAAGCGCGTTTTACTTCTCTTCCCAAATAATCTACCCCCTTCCAAATTTAGAATTTTAATACATTTTAGTGATCAATCCGCCAAGCCGCTTGAAGCGGCTAAGCAAATTTTCGACCCCATACGGGCTATCAACTATCTCATTTATTTTTAATGCGTTAGCTTTCCGTTCTAGAATTGGCTAAAATCAACATATTAAGCTAATGCCGCTTAATATAATTTATATTTTACTCGTTTTAAGCGATAAATACTTATTGTTTAATTAATTTAAATACTCTTTTTTGATTCGCTTTAGAAATCACCAGAAAATATAAACCACTTTTAAAATCACTAGTGTTTATAATATCTTCATCATAATCTTTTTCCTTTAAAACAACATTCCCTAAAGCATCAATTATGCTAATTTGTAAAGTTCCCTCAGCATTCTTTAACGTTAAATAATCAGCAAAAGGGTTAGGATAAATAATAATATGATCAAAATAGACTTTATCAACATTTACCGCTTGTGTTATGTTAGCAACGGTAGTTGGTGAATTTTCGAGGGATAATTGATACCAATCAGCATCATTGCCTTCAAGGGTTGCTTCCTCAATGGTTACTAAAATATTTTCACCCGGCTCGGCTGTTTCGAATACAGCATGTATGTCGGTTAATTCAACATCGTCTGATGCAATCACACCATCTAAAACCAGATTATTTTCGTCTATTTCTGCTTCGGTAGTTCCATCATACGATTTATCTACAACAGTAAATGATCCTTTTATTGTAATCTCCTTACGTGCTATTTGTGCTTCCGTTGTAGGCGAACCTTCAAGAGACAATATATAGTTTTCAGCATCAAGGCCTTCAAGGGTTGCATCATTAATTGTTACTAAAACATTTTCGCCAGGCTCTGCTGTTTCGAATGCGACAACCACTGCTGTTAATTCAACATCGTCTGATCCACTAACACCTTCCAAAGTCAGATTATTCTCATCTATTTCAGCTTCCATATTTCCGTCATACGTTTTATCAAAAACAGTAAATGTGCCTGCAATAGTTAATGTTTTTGTCGTTGTAAAACTGAACGTATTTCCATATGTTGTACCCTCACTATTTGTAGCGTATGCTCTGACATAATACTTTGTTAGCGGAACAAGCATATTCATTTCACTTACAAACTCATATGTTCCTTCTATATATTCATCTTCGGTATATCCCTCATTATTCAACAGT
This sequence comes from uncultured Bacteroidales bacterium, assembly GCA_964635605.1. Lineage (GTDB taxonomy): Bacteria > Bacteroidota > Bacteroidia > Bacteroidales > UBA12077 > UBA12077. Next base: position 28,179 of record CAZWPU010000005.1, read on the forward strand.
GTGGGTTCTTCAGATATATCCCAAACTACACCAATACTTGTGACTGGGTATCCTCCATCGGTCATTACTTCGCCACCGGTTACTGCTGATGTATCATTAACATTTATTACTTCAGAAGTAACAACTGCCGGTAGTTCCGATAATCCACCATCCAATATATCCCAGTTAAAATTATCAATAATTTCTTGTCGGGCAGTTGCCGCATCCCCGGGAGAATATTTAGCATTACCCGCATTAAATGATAAATTATTTTGCAAAGATTGACCGGCCCATCCTATTAATAAATTATTATAAAATGCAGTAGATAATGTTGTTGAAGTAAACATTTCTGTTACATTTTCAACATTACTCATGTTCCAGTTCCCCAAGTCCTGATTAAAGTTAGTTGCTGAAGAAAACATATAACTCATATCGGTAACATTACCAACATCCCAGTTACCCAGGTCTTGATTAAATTTAGTTGCAAAAAGAAACATGTGACTCATATTAGTAACATTACCAACATTCCAGTTGCCAATATCCTGGTTAAAATTTTCGGCATTATAAAACATATAGGTCATATTAGTCACATTACTTACGTCCCATGAACTAATATCCCCGTTAAATGACAATGCATCGTAGAACATTCTCTCCATACTTGAAACCAGGCTTACATCCCAATTGTTTAAGTCTTGGTTAAAATTATCTGCCCCACAAAACATATAAACCATATTTTCTACGTTACTAACATCCCAGGAATTTATATCCTGATTAAAGGATGATGCTTCACGAAACATGTTGGTCATTGTAGTAACATTACTAACATTCCAAGCCGAAATATCCTGATTAAAAGAGGATGCTTCAATAAACATATATGCCATGGTTTCCGCATGGCTAACATCCCAGCTACCAATAGTTTGGTTAAAGTCGGCACATCTATAAAACATAAAACTCATGTTTTGTACGTTACTTACGTCCCATGAACTAATATCCCCGTTAAAAGAAGTAGCATTATAAAAAATACTATACATATCCGTTACATTGCTTACATTCCAGTTACTGATGTCCTGATTAAAATTTTCGGCATAGGCAAACATTGCCGACATCGTTGTAACACTCTCAACATTCCAATCATTTATATCTCCATTAAAGGATGTTGCCTCCCTAAACATTGCATTCATACTGGTAACATTGCTTACATCCCAGGGTAAATCCTGATTAAAAGAGGAAGCATTGTAAAACATAAATGACATATTCGTTATTGTTGAAGGGATTTGTATTGGTAGTTCAATCAAATTAACAGCATCTCGAAAGGCTCCCGAAAGGTTTGTTAGCCCAACATCTCCAAAATTTAAAATTTTAATAAGTTTATCCGCATTATCGTAAGCTTGAGAGCCTTTGCCAAATTTAGAAAAAGAACCACTAATGGTCACCTGATAAGTTCCTTCTGAAGCATAAGTATGCTCAATATCTGCACTTGTGGTTATGGTTTCTTCATTACTATCACCCCAGTTAATTGTTACACTTGTTATCCCATAAAGAGGAAGAGTGATGGTTGTGCCTGGAGACACTTCGGTATTAAACTCCAACTCCATGGGTTGTGCCCTTATGTTACTACTAAAAATAAGGGCACAAATAATTATTAATATTTTCTTCATTTGATAAGTTTTATACTCTTAAAAAAATTATATTTCAACCTTAGCTATGATTAAACGAAAAGGTTTGCCTTTATAATTTGCTTCATTAGGATAATAAAGATATATTTCTGTACCAAGCCCTACCGATATTTCACCATTCCTACCTATTCCCATCCAGGTCTGTCCCATATATTGTACTTCAAAAGATAAAACTCTTGTGTTATTTTTATCATATCCTTCGGGATAATCAACATAAAGATAATAATCTGTTGGATCTGTTGTTCCTGTGACTTCTAAAAATTCTTTCATTATTCCATCATTTGAAAGTTGTAAACTTTCCGCCTGGTTTGCATTTTTTGAATATAAAGTATATGGTACAGAAAGAATTTGGCTGGTGCCAATAACCGTACCATCAACAGAGATTTCAAGAAAATAGTCGTTATCACCCCAGTCAACTACTGTTAAATCTTCAGTACTTCCGACATTTAAACTAACCACACCATACGCTGTGGTTGTAACATTATGTGTTTCGGTAAAAACAGCCGTTCCGGATTCAGATCCTTCCAGTATTTTTATATCCATGTCAACATTTTCTTCGGCCATAATTGAGCCGTCACTGTTTCTAAGAGTAGCCTGATATTTGAATTGATTGGGGGTTTGGGCTTTAATTAATAAAGCAGTAAAAAAAACAATTGCGAATGTAAATAATGTCTTTTTCATAATTTTTGGGTTTTTTGGTTATTTTTTAATGATTTTAAATGATTGCATA
>CAZWPU010000006.1:0-27692 GCA_964635605.1 uncultured Bacteroidales bacterium
GTTTTAACAATCAGTTGTACAATTTCTTCAGAACTAATCGTTTTACAATTAAATATCAGATCATAATCTAAATCAGAAGTTCTTTTCCCTGCAAAATCTTTTCTCAACATGGCTCTTTTTTTATCCATTTCAAAGGTTAATTTTTTTGCTTCTCTATGTAAAATTTTATGTCTTCGGCTCACCCCTTCAATTCGGTATTCTAGAGGAGCAATTAGCCTAACATGTAATGCATTTTTAATATCATATAAAATACTAGCTCCTGCTCTCCCAACAATAATTACACGTCCCTGTTCGCCAAATGAATAAATCACTTCACTAATAGTTTTTCTTATTTTTCGTTCACTTTTGTAGTATTTGCTCGATAAAGCTTCTAATATTTCATCTATTGCACTTCGTTTTTCAAATTGAAAAATGTATTCAATTTTTTCCGTTTCTATGCCCAGCTCTTTGGCCGATTCTTCAAGAATTTCTTTACTAATTACTTTCCAGGGGTCATTAAGATTTCCTTCCATTTTGGTTAAAATATCTGCAAGGTCAGTAGCACACAAGTTTGCAGGACAACCAAAAGATCTTGAAATAGTAATTACCGGACCAACCTTTTTAGGTTCATCAATTTTTTGAATTCTTTTATGTCTCTCTTCCAGATATTTAAGTAATATATTAGCCATAATAAAAAATTTGTAATTAACTATTGATTTAATTTTAACAAGTTATCAAAATTTATTGATTTTTTCAACTTTATACCTTGAATTGAAATAATAGATATTTAGATATTCGACATAAAAATTCAATGAACACTGATAATAATCTTAAAATCATTATCCAGTGTTATATAAAATTTCACTACTGTCCGGTAAAAATTTTAATGCCGTACCTACGGCACTTTATCAATTCGTTTTTAGTATTTTTTATCGTAATTTCGTCGCTCCGCGACTTTTTAGTCCCGTTAGAGATGACTTTTCGGTAAAAATCAGCTTACCATTAACTGTAAGCCCTGTAGTGGCCATATTAAGTAAATTCTTACTATATCAAAATTTCCATTCGTTTCTTTTAATTTAAACCGGATACCAATGATACAATTTATAGACTTTTTATTTTTGAGGTTAAAGATATTTTTATATTTTTGCAACGCTTTTCGAATAACTAGAAAAGTTCTTTAAATATTTGCATGGTCTCGTAGCTCAGTTGGATAGAGCAACAGCCTTCTAAGCTGTGGGTCGCAGGTTCGAATCCTGCCGGGATCACAAAAGCCACTTTTAATAGAGTGGCTTTTTAATTTCATAAGAATTCGAAAAATTATTTTAAATATCTGCTTGCTTTAAATAAATTTTCAGTTGCTTTTCTGAAAAAGAATTTATCTGAGTTGATCTATTATTTCTTAAATTAGTAATAAGTCCTTTTACAAAATTTATACGTATTTTATCCCATAATTCTAAATTAATATTATCTAATTTTTTATAGGTCAACACAGGAAAAGCTATATTTATTGCTTCATTTTCATAGGTTTCACAAAAAGACTCTGCAAGTATTGCCTGAATACCCAGAGATATAAAACAATCAATTGTTTGTTGGCGAAAAGTTCCACAACCAAAATTTTTTCCAGTAATTAAAATGTCTCCAGGAATTGATTGTTGTGCAAAATTTTCATAATTTTCTAATCCATTAAAAGTATACTCTCCTAACTCATTAAAATCATTTATGGCAAAATATTTATCTGGAAAAATCATTTTTGTATCGATATGATCTTTACGAATGAGCCAGGCACGTCCTTCAATAATTTTAGGTTTATCAAATAGATTGTTTTCCATTTTTCAATTTAAGCATTTATCAGTTTTGTAACAAATTTAACATAAATACCATATAGTTAAACATTTTATAGTTATTGATTTTGTAATATTCGTTATAATAAGATCTCAAGCTTGGAGCAAATAAATCATGTAATAAATTTTAAAATCAATAATATGCAATTATTTTTGCATTTTTTAAATAAATACTCATGCAGCATAATCTAAATAGCAATATTTTAAAATTATATATAATTAAAATTGCCAAATGGTTTATGCTATTTATGCCCATTGTTGTTCTTTTTTATGAAGATAATGGATTGGCCATGCGGCATGTTTTTCTGTTACAATCCATTTACTCAGTATCTATTGTTATTTTAGAAATTCCTTCAGGTTATTTTGCTGATGCATTAGGTCGAAAATCAACACTAGTTATTGGAACCATAATGGGTTTTTTGGGATTTTTAACCTACAGCTTTTCTTATGGTTTTGTAGGTTTTTTAGTTGCAGAAATTATATTAGGTATCGGACAAAGTTTAATTTCCGGAGCAGATTCGGCTATGCTTTACGATACGCTTCAGGAGACAGGAAAAAAGGAGCAATATATTAAATTTGAAGGTCGGATGGTTTCTATGGGAAACTTTGCCGAGGCCATTGCCGGAGTTTTAGGTGGGTTATTGGCAGGACTTAGTTTACGATACCCCTATTATGCACAAACCCTCGTGTCATTTATTGGTATACCAGCAGCTATAATACTGATAGAACCAAAAAAACACAGAGAAGTTATTAAACTTAAATTTAATGATATTCTAAAAATTGTTAAATATGCACTTTACGATCATAAGGAATTAAAGTGGAATATCATTTTTTCTTCAGTTATAGGAGCTGCTACCTTAACTATGGCTTGGTTTGTTCAGCCTTATTTTGAAATGATTGCTCTTCCGGTCACGCTTTTCGGAATTTTTTGGACTATGCTAAACCTCACCGTTGGAGTTAGCGCAATATTTGCACATAAAATCGAATACAAATTAAAACAACCCAAAACCTTGCTATGGATTACGATACTAATACCCGCAGGATATATTGCTATTAGCAGAATTCAAGCATTATGGGGAATAGGCGTTTTATTTATTTTTTATTTTGTTCGGGGAGTAGCCACACCAATATTAAAAGACTATATCAACAAATTATGCGATTCAAATATCCGGGCTACCGTATTGTCGGTCAGAAACTTCGTCATCCGTATATTCTTTGCCATAATTGGCCCATTGGTCGGTTGGCATACCGATACGTTCAGTTTACAAGCTGCATTATTGCTATCGGGTATAATTTTTCTTATGCTGGCTGGTTTAACCTTAATAATTTATTTAAAAAATAGAGCTATGTTGAGGAGGATGTAGCGGCTAAAAAAGCCGACGTTGTGGCAACCAAAACTGCCGTTTGTATTTCTTTTAATGTTTTTTGAACAGCATCGCTAATCTCAATATCCTTGGTAAGTTCATTAATGCGTTTATTTGCTAATTTATAATCCTTTTTATTAGCAAAAAATGTACGGCTTAATTTACTACTATTCAATAAGCTCAGCAACAATAAACTTTCTAAATCTGCTTTTTTATTATCAAGAACAATTTCCAGAAAATGGTTTACAATATCATCTTTATATTTACGATCGATAAGCGGATAAGAATAAAAGTTAAAAAGGCCAAAAAAATAAAATTTTTGATGAATACTCAATATATTCTTGCCAGATAAATCTTTCAATATCTGCTTTTTATACCTTGAAGCTCTATTCCCAATTTTGTTGACCCAATATTTAGCCGTTCGTTTTCTTTTGGATCTTTTTATAATTTTTATGGAAGCATTAATAACTTCATCATTCGTAAATTTATCATCCACAAGTATTAGTCGCTTATTTTCAATTTCAATTTTATTCATTTCCGATAGTTCCAGCAATATGGCTCCGGCAATACCATAATGCAAGGATAAACTATCAATTACAAATTTCCCTTTTTTTGCATCCAGGGCTATAATTATAAATTTTTCGATCAGATTAAGCTGCATAATTTTTCATTTTAGATAAAAGTAAGAAATATGGTATATATATTAAAATTATTCAGTTAATAATTTAATTATTGATGAACACGAGTTAAATAAATATTCTTACCCAAAAATTAAAAAAAAAGATTGATTAAATAAATTTGGTATAATAGCAAGATTAATTTGATTGAATGCTTGATTTTTAATATCCTAGTAAAATTTTCCTAATCATTCCCGCAAACGTTTTAAATGAACAATAACTTATAAATAAATAAAAAAGATACTTATTAAACATATTTTTTTTTGATAAATACTTGAATCTTTTAAAAATTTATTGGAAATCATTATTTTATTTAGTGATTCATTTTATAATCAAAAAATACAGATATTATGAAGTTATCCGTAAAAGATGCCATGCGATGTGTTGGCTGTCAGAGTTGTATGTTTGCATGTTCGAGGCGTAGCGGGAATGCAGGATTATCAAACACCTGTATTGGTGTTCGATCCACTGGAGGAATATCCAGAGGGTATACCGTAATTGTTTGTCGTTCATGTAAAAATCCACCTTGTGCCAGTGTTTGCCCTACAGGGGCATTAGTGCCTCAAAAAAATGGTGGAGTACGTTTAAATGCTTCCAAATGTATCGGATGTGGATTATGTAAAGAAGCTTGCATTATTGATGCTGTATTTTGGAATGAAGAGCAAAATAAGCCTGTAATTTGTGTACAATGTGGAATTTGTGCAGAATATTGTCCATACGATGTTTTAGAATTAATCAAAGATGAAGAGGAAGTTAGCCATGAATGAAAATGACACTTTATCAAGAGTATTATATATAGATCTGACAAAAAAGAAATCTTGGGTCAAAGACCGAAAAGATCTTTTTGAAAAGTATTTAGGTGGTACGGGTGTTGCTACTCAGTTATTAATGGAAGAATGCCCTGAAGGGATTGACCCATTAGCACCCGATAGTCCAATCATTTTTGCTGTAGGCCCTTTAACTGGTGTTTTTCCTTTAGCATCGAAAACCTGTGCGATGTTTAAATCGCCACACACAGGTGATCTGGGAGAAAGCCATGCCGGGGGAAGAAGCGCTATTGCTATTCGTATGGCCGGCTATGGTGCAATAATTATAAAGGGCGCCAGCGAAATACCTGTTTACCTTTCGATCCACGATGGAAAAGTATTTTTTAAAAATGCAGAAACTTTATGGGGAATGAAAGACAGTTCGATACCTGCTCGAGTAATAAGACAAAATGAAAAAGATGAAGGACTCCGGGCCATATTCCGTATTGGCCAGGCAGGAGAAAATCTTGTGACCTTTTCCAATGTTACTACGGAAACCTATCGTCATTTTGGCAGATTAGGCTTAGGAGCCGTTTTTGGAAGTAAAAAATTAAAGGGACTTATTGTTTCAGGTAAACGGATGATTGAGGTAACCAATAAAAAAGAATATAAAAAATTATACAATGATATTTATAACACGGCAACGGACTCACCAGTAATGAAAAAATATCACGATATTGGAACGCCTATTAATATTAAAACATTAAATACACTCAAAGCTTTACCCATTAAAAACCTGCAAAAAAGTACCAGCGAATCTATAAAACCCTTAACAGGTGAAGAAATGGCAAAAAATCATCTTGCCAGAAGAGTGGCTTGTGCACACTGCCCTGTAGCTTGTGTTCATTTAGCCTACTTGCGTGAACCTTATGAAGATGATCCCTATTTTTTTAAAACAACACCTGTAGGTTACGATTTTGAATTAATTTATTCATTAGGGACAATGGTTGGAATTTTTGATCCAACACAAATGCTTAAATTAATTGATAAGGTAGAAGAAGTTGGAGTTGATGCCATGAGCATGGGAGTTATTCTGGCCTGGATTACTGAAATGGTTGAACGGAATAAAATTTCAGGAGCGGATATTGAAGAATTGCAGATAAAATGGGGCGACGCAGATACCTATATCCAATTAGTGGATAAAATTACGCACCCAAAAACCACATTTCTTAAAGCTTGCGCCAAAGGTGTAGATTTTGCTGCCAGCAAATATGGTGGAAAAGAATTTGCCATGCAATTTGGAAGAAATGAAATGCCTGGTTATCATACAGGGCCTGCTTGTTATTTAGGATTTTTATTGGGTGCAAGGCATAGTCATTTAGATAATGCTGGTTATTCGATAGATCAAAAAGAATTGCTCGATAATACTTTAGCTCCCGAAAAGGTTGTAGATAAATTATTAGATGAAGAAGCCATCCGACAAATTCTTTCAAGTATAGCCGTATGCTTTTTTGCCCGCGGCATTTATGATCTAAAACTGGTAAGCCGGGGACTTAAACTTGTTGGTTTTGATCTGGATGATAAACAATTACACGAAATTGGAAAGCAAATACATTTAAATAAATATAAATTTAAAGTCCGTGAGGGGTTTGAATTTGATAAGCTAAATATCCCTGAACGTATTTATCAAACAGAAGATCCTACAGGACAAATCACCAAAGAATTTATCCATAGTGGTCTAAAATATGTTCAAAAATTAATAATTCAGTAGATTATATTAACCAATTAATACCAGTTGGGATTTGCTTTATCCTGACTGGTATTTTTATATTTATTAGTAACGACAGATTTTAATTCTTTTTTTATGTTTCTGCATCAATTTATTATACTATCTTCATGATTCTGTTTTAAATCTCATATTTTATTATTAACCTGGATCTCTTAACTTTGAAAAATTTACTTTTGACCATAAACTTTTATACATGGATATAAATATTTTAGAATGGATTGGATTTGCTGCATCGGTAATTATTGCATTATCTATGACAATGAGCTCGATCGTCAAATTCAGATGGATTAATTTAATTGGAGCAACAACTTTCTCAATTTATGGTTTTCTCATCGGATCACTTCCTGTAGGATTCTTAAATGGTTTTATTGCAGTAGTTGATATTTATTATTTATTAACCATTTATGGAAAGAAAGAGGTTTTTGAAACGATAGAAATAAATGAAGACAATAACTACCTTTTACGATTTTTAGCATTTCATCATAAAGATATTCAAAAATTTTTCCCGGGTTTTACTTATAACCCCAAAATGAATACTACAGGCTTTTTTATTTTACGTAATATGGCTGTAGCCGGAATATTTTTAGCACACAGAGAAGACAGCAATATTTTAAGAGTTGAACTTGACTATGTAATTCCCGAATATCGTGATTTTAAAAACGGGAAATTTATTTATTTACATTTAAGAAAAAAATTTATCCAGGAAGGATTTGATATAGTTAAAGCATCAGGGAAAAATAAAGAATACACTCAATATTTAAAAAAACTTGGCTTTAACGAAGACCCAAAAGGAGTATATTTTAAAATTTTAAAAAAGACTAAATAATCAAAATTCCAACTAGAATAATGTTGTAAGTCATTACTTATTTAAAGTCCTGAGAATAGAAGAAATGCTATCATTCATACGGCCAAAGCTCGTAGGACTAAACATTAAGATGCCGGTCCATGAAGATTGTTAAAAATATGTTAATATTAAATTGATTTTTTTAATTTCCGTATGCATGATTTCCTTATATTTGTCCGAAATATACATTTTGATACTATAAAATGATATTGATAATTTTTAAAAATCAAATTAAGTCAACAGAACAAAATATAAGGGTCAGATAACCCGATTAAAACAGGTTTCTTTTTTAGAAACCTGTTTTTTTTGTGCAAAAAAGAACTATGATATTTTTAATTTTCAGTATTCTCTCGTCAGCCTCTATTTATGTAATATTTAAATACATCGATCGCATTAAAATTGCAACCTTTGATGTAATAATTATTAATTATATTAGCGCGGCAATATTGGGTTTATTCCTATCCGATACACACGCTGATATTTTTCCTGTACATCAAAATCAATGGTTTCCTTACGCCGTTTTAATCGGGATATTATTTATTGTGATGTTTGTTGTTATCGCAAAATCATCCCAAATTGTAGGGATTGCCATTACAACCGTATCCAATAAAATGTCGGTGATCATTCCCATAACCTTTTCTATTTTAATCGACCCACTGGATGAATTAACCAACCTTAAAGAAGCAGGCATCATTATGGCAATTATTGCTGTTTTTTTATCCATTTACCGTAAACGGAAAATCGAATTTGACCTGCGCAATATTTATTTACCCATTATTCTATTCCTAGGAATGGGAATTGTTGATTCAATCGTAAAGTATGCTCAGCAATATTACGTAAACGATAATGTACTCCCGTTGTTTACCGTAATTCTTTTTATCATGGCTGCTATTGCTGGTTTGGTTACTAAATTATTAAGAAAAACACCTTTCAAAGCATTAGTCAATCCAAAAGTTTTAATGTGGGGAATTCTTTTAGGAATAAGTAATTATGGATCATTATATTTTGTAATAAAAGCGCTAAATTATAAAGATGCATTTGGCGACCATATTGACGGGTCGGTTGTATTTGGTATTAACAACCTGGGAATAATTGCATTATCCGTAATCATCGGATTACTAGTTTTTAAAGAAAAAATATTAAAAATAAACTGGGTAGGAATCATTATTTCATTTATTGCAATCTATATTTTATCAATAACATAAGATGGCTGATTATAACGATGAATACTTAACCATTAGTAAATCTTCTGAGGGATTATTTAAAGATCGGGGAAGCAAATTCCTGGCTTATACCTTTCCTGTATCTTCAGAAGAAGAAATAAAAGTCATCCAGGAACAACTCCGGAACAAATATCATGATGCGCGGCATCATTGTTACGCATACATGCTTGGGCCTGAAAAAGAAGTATATCGTGCCAACGACGATGGTGAGCCTTCAAGTACTGCAGGTAAGCCTATTTTAGGACAAATACGATCCTTTAATTTAACCAATATACTTATTGTGGTAATACGCTATTTTGGGGGCACAAAACTAGGTGTTGGTGGGCTTATCAATGCATACAAAACTGCTGCAGAAGAAGCACTTAAAAATGCTAAAATCATTAAAAAAACTTTACATGATATTTATGAATTAAAATTTGATTACCCACAAATGAACGAAATAATGCGAATTATGAAAGAAGAAAATATAGCACAAATTGACCAAAATTTTGAATTAACATGTTCCATTACACTGGCTTTACGAAAAGCTGAAGTAGATAAAATTTTAAGTAAATTCGATCGAGTGGAAAAATTAAAAATTGAATTTGTTGAAACAAGATAAATCATTAAAAAAATTAAATTAAGTACCACTAAATAACCAAATTTGATGAAAAACAAAAATTTAGTATCAATCACTGATTTTTCAAAAGATGAAGTCTTTAAAATTCTTGATTTAGCAGAAGAATTTGAGAAAAATCCTAATCAGAACCTTTTACAGGGCAAGGTTATTGCCACATTGTTTTTTGAACCTTCTACCCGCACCCGCTTAAGCTTTGAAAGTGCAATCAGCCGTTTGGGAGGTAAATATATAGGATTTACCGATGCCGGCTCATCTAGTGTAAAAAAAGGCGAGTCATTGAAAGATACCATTATGACTGTTGCCAATTACAGCGATATGATTATTATGCGTAATCCGATTGAAGGAAGTGCACGCTGGGCCAGTGAAGTTTCAAAAGTCCCAATTGTTAATGCTGGCGACGGAGCAAATCAACACCCTACGCAAACATTACTTGATTTATATTCTATCCGGAAAACCCAGGGTACACTCGATAACCTGAATGTATTTTTTGTGGGTGATTTAAAATATGGCCGTACGGTACACTCGTTGCTTCAAGCCATGTCGATGTTTAATACCACTTACAACTTTATCTCGCCCGAGGAATTAAGAATACCGGATGAATACAAAATGTTTCTGGATAAAAAAGGTTTAAAATATTATGAACACCTCGATTTTTCTGATATTATTTCACATGCAGATATTATTTATATGACACGTATACAGCGGGAACGATTCTCTGACCCCATGGAATATGAAAAAACAAAAAACTCATATGTTTTAAAGAAAAATATGCTGGAAAAAACCAAATTAAATATGAAGGTTTTACACCCTCTGCCAAGAGTAAACGAGATAAGTACTGATGTAGACACTGATGAAAAGGCCTATTACTTTACACAGGCCCTTAATGGTGTATATACACGCCAAGCTATTATTACTTCAATCCTTGGTTTAAAATAAATAAAATTTAAATATTATGACAGAAAAAAAATTACAAGTGAGTGCCATACAAAACGGTACCGTTATCGACCATATCCCTGCTGACAAATTATTTAATGTTATTAATATCCTGGGACTCAACAAAATTAAAAATCAGATTACTTTTGGCACCAACCTGGAAAGTAAAAAAATGGGACTAAAAGCTATTATCAAACTATCGGATGTATTTTTCGCCGATAACGAGATTAATAAAATTGCGCTGGTAGCTCCCGAAGCAAAATTAAATATTGTAAAAGATTATCAGGTAGTTGAAAAGAAAATCGTTGAAGTTCCCGATAATATTACGGGCATAGCCAAATGTGGTAATCCAAAATGTATTACTAACCACGAAGGAATAATTACGAAATTCCAGGTAGTAAACAAGAAAAAAGTAGCTTTAAGATGCCATTATTGTGAAAAAATAACAGATTCAGAACATATGGAAATTTTTTAACAAATTTTTATTTGATGGTAAATAAAACAAGCCAGGTTATAAAAGCCTGGTTTATTCGTATTAATAAAAATATTTAATATTTTATCGAATGCGGTCCATACTACGTATCAATGCTTCGTCTTTGCCAATAGCTCTTATAGCCAAATAGGTCAAAACCGCCGAAACAAATGGAAAAATTACAGTTATCTTGTAACTAATAATTCCGTTTAATTGGTTTGAAAAACTTTGAATATAATAATAATTAAGTCCTAAATAACCAATCATTAAAAATATGTTAATCAAATTAATTCGCATTTGGAATATTCGCTTCTTATAAAAAAAAATACTTGAGAAAGAAATCAACACAATAATTGAAAGTAAAATAATTGGCGGCAAGGTTAACGAATAAATACTATCTTCCTCTAAAAATGCTAATCCGTTAAACTGAAAAATAAAAACCTGTCCGTTTTCGGCCAATAATTCTGCATAAGGATAGAAAAATATGGATGCCATTAAAATGGTTACTACTACCAAATAAACCGATTGAATTCTCTGAATCATAACGTATTAAAATAAATCCTTTAAAACATAGCTATTAATAACCACAAAATTAGCTGATTTTATTGATTTTTACATTAAAATGAGCTGAATTCTATGATTTTTTTCCACCCCATTTATAAAATTATCTTATCAAGACCCTTTCTAAAGCGTTCATTTTTCTCACGTTCCTGTAAATCATCGGGAAACAACTCTATTTCACCTTTATAACCAATCGCCATTATAGCCAGTGGCTCCAAATCATCATCTAAACCAAAATATTCTTTAGCTTTTGCTATACTATATCCTCCCATTTGATGCACATATAATCCTAACGATGTGGCTTGAGCCAGCAGATTGCCCACAGCCATTCCGGTATCATGTTGTGCAAATCGATTTGGTTTTCCGGTTACTGTTGATGTTTTTTTTGCCAGGCTCATAACCAAAACCGGCGCATATTTTGCCCAATATTGATTGGCTTCAACCAAACAATCAAAAAGTTTAGCATAATTTTCATCTTCATTTTTCACACCAACAAGAAACCGCCAGGGCTGCTCATTATAACTCGACGGAGCCCTACAAACGGCCTCGAAAAGTGAAGCTAATTTTTCATTTTCAATTTTTTGAGATGAAAAAATTACAGGGCTATACCTGTGTTTAATTATTTGATGAATAGTGTCCATAGAATAAATATTTTATCGTAATTCTATAACAGAAAAATAATAATTCTGTTCAATACATAAAAATTAAAAATACTCTTAAGGCTTTAAATATGTTTTATAATATGGCAAAATCTTTGCTTTTAGTTTGAAAATCATAAAACTAATTCGTAGAATTGTAAGCTAAATTAGAAAAACCAAAATGAGTATATAACCTGTTAAATTAGAAGACTATGGCAAAAATGACAAGTCAAGATTACATTAAAAGAGAAGAAAAATACGGAGCGCATAATTATCATCCGCTACCAGTAGTATTAGAAAAAGGCGAAGGTGTTTTTGTATGGGATGTTGAAGGGAAAAAATATTATGATTTTCTTTCAGCTTACTCTGCAATAAACCAAGGACATTGCCATCCAAAAATAGTAAAGGCACTTACCGATCAGGCCCATCAACTAACGCTAACTTCCAGAGCTTTTCATAATAATGTTTTAGGCGAGTATGAAGAATATATAACCAAATATTTTGGTTACGATAAGGTTTTACCTATGAATACCGGAGCTGAAGCCGACGAAACAGCGATTAAGCTTGCTCGTAAATGGGGATATCAGAAAAAAGGAATACCTGAAAATAAAGCAAAAATCGTTTGCTGTAACGAAAATTTCCATGGAAGAACTATTACTATTATTTCCATGTCAACTGATCCTGTGGCTTATAAAGATTATGGACCTTACACTCCGGGATTTGTAAAAGTTCCTTACAACGATACTGAAGCATTGGAAAAAGAATTAAAAGATCCTAATGTTGCTGCATTTATGGTTGAACCTATCCAGGGAGAAGCGGGTGTTTATGTTCCCGAAGATGGTTACTTAAAAAAAGTAGCTGAATTTTGTAAAAAATATAATGTTTTATTTATCGCTGATGAAGTTCAATCTGGTATTGCACGTACCGGTAAGTTATTAGCATGCGACCATGAAGGAGTAAAACCAGATGTATTAATTCTAGGTAAAGCTATTTCAGGAGGTGTATTCCCAATTTCGGCTGTATTAGCCAATGATGATATCATGCTTACCATTAAGCCGGGTGAACATGGTTCAACTTTCGGAGGCAATCCAATAGCCGCTAAAGTTGCTATGGCCGCATTAGATGTTATTAAAGAAGAAAAAATGGCTGAAAATGCTGAAAAATTAGGAAAAATTTTCCGCGAAGAATTTAGAAATATTAAATCAGACATGATTGAGCTTGTTCGTGGTAAAGGATTACTTAATGCTGTAGTAATTAAAAATAAAGAAGGAAAAACAGCATGGGATGTTTGTGTTGCGATGGCCGAAGCCGGCGTTTTAGCCAAACCTACCCACGGAGATATCATTCGTTTTGCTCCTCCGCTGGTTATTACCGAAGAGCAATTGCGTGATGCAATGAATATAATTAAAAAAGTATTCAAACAATTTGAATAGGTTTATCGTAAATTATTAAACCTTTAATAAAAAAAGCTGTCTCAATCATAATTGAGCAGCTTTTTTGTTTTCGTAAATAATAATTCATTATAAAATCAATTTAAAAATGAAATCAAGAATCATTCTAAAATTTGCTGTAATAGCATTCATTATTATGGGAATAACAACTTCATGTCAACAAAAGGTTGACGAGGAAATTACCTTCGATGTAAGCCTTATCGATAAGAGTTTCGATCCGGTACAGGATTTTTATCATTACGCCAATAATGGCTGGTTGGAAAAATATCCTCTTCCGGATGATGAAAGCCGATATGGTTCTTTTGACCAACTGGCAAAAGAAACAAGTAAAAAAGTACACAGCCTGGTAGAAGAATTAGCTTCAAAAGAAAATGAGCAAGGTACCATCGAACAAAAAATCGGAGATTTTTATGCCTTAGGTATGGATATGGACAAAATTGATGAACAAGGGTTAACGCCAATACAATCCGAATTTGACCGCATTGCTGCCCTGGAAACCTCCGAAGATGTTCAAAACCAGATCGCCCATTTTCATATGCACGGCATTGGTTCATTATTTGGATTTTTTGGATCTCCCGACCCTAAAAACAGTGATATGAACATTGCTCATATCAGTCAGGGTGGATTAGGGATGTCTGACAGAGACTATTATACAAACGATGATGCACGCTCAAAAGAAATTCGTGAAGCTTATGTAAAACATGTTGAAAAAATGCTTATCCTTAGCGGGATTTCAGAAGATGAAGCTCAAAAAAGAGCCTCAACCATTATGAATTTGGAAACACGATTGGCTAAAGCATCTTTTACCCGATTAGAAAACAGAGATCCCAATGCAACCTACAATAAAAAATCGCAGGAAGAAGTTAAAAATCTTTATCCAAATTTCGATTGGGATAATTACATGGGAAATATGGGTTTAGATTATGATGGAATTATTAATGTTCGTCAACCCAAATTTTTTGATGAAATGAATAAAATGCTAAACGATGTTAGCATTGAAGACTGGAAAACTTATTTCTACTGGAACTTACTACACTCCACCGCAAACTATATCGGTTCTGAGTTTGAAAAAGAACATTTTGATTTCTTTGGGAAAACGATGCAGGGAAGTGAACAGATGCGTGAACGTTGGAGAAGGGTGTTAGGTGTTACAAACAGAGCATTAGGTGATGCCATTGGGCAAAAATTTACCGAAAAATATTTCCCGCCCGAAGCCAAGGAACGAATGGTTAACTTAGTAGAAAACCTGCGTACTGCACTAGGTCAACGCATGGATAACCTGGAATGGATGAACGAAGAAACTAAAGAGAAAGCGCATGAAAAATTAGCAACCATGAGGGTTAAGATTGGGTATCCCGATCAATGGGAAGATTATTCCGAATTACAAATCGGTGACGAATCTTATGTTTTAAATATCTTAGAAGCAAATAAATTCCGAAGAAAAGATAATCTTAAAGATATTGGTAAACCGGTAGATAAAGATGAGTGGTTTATGAATCCACAAACCGTAAATGCCTATTATGCACCATCGATGAACGAAGTTTGCTTTCCTGCAGGAATTTTACAACCTCCATTCTTCTATTTGGAAGGTGATGATGCCATTAACTACGGTGCTATTGGGGCAGTGATCGGTCATGAAATGACCCACGGTTTCGACGACCAGGGAAGATTATATAACAAGGAAGGGAACCTTAATAACTGGTGGACTGAAGAGGATGCTGAGCGTTTCGAAAAAAGAACAGAAGTACTAGTTAACCAATTTAACAATATTTTTGTTTTGGATACTTTACGTGCCAATGGAAAATTATCGTTGGGTGAAAACATTGCCGACTTTGGCGGATTAAATATTGCTTATACCGCATTTCAGAATGCCCAAAAAGAAAATCCACAGGAAGAAATGATTGACGGATACACACCCGATCAACGATTCTTTTTAAGCTGGGCAAGAGTTTGGGCACAAAATATCCGAGATAAAGAAATTGTTCGCAGAACAAAAGAAGATGTTCATTCGCTGGGAATTAATCGTGTACACGGGCCAATTGCCAATATGCCTGAATTTCACAATGCTTTTAATGTAAAACCAGGAGATAAACTGTACATTCCTGAAGAAGAAAGAGCTTCCATTTGGTAAAAAATAAATTATTAACGATAAAAAAAACCGTGCTTATTTAAGCACGGTTTTTTTATTATGCTCAGAAACTCTTACAGTGTTTTTTTTCTTTCATAAAACCGCTCTTCAATAATTTTGTCATTCTCCCACTGTTGAATCGCTACTTCAGATATCATGAGCTTAGTGCCATCTTTTTGTTTGATATTAATCCAAAATTCAATCATCGAAATCTGACGGTTTTCATCTGAAGTTATGGCGATAATTTTATCACCGTAAATTTCTTGTATATTTTTAATAAAATTTTTATCATAATCCAGATTTTCTTTTTTCCCTTTACGGATTTTTCCATCAGCCTGGATCACCATAATTTCATCATGGTAATACTCTTCCTTAGCTTCCGAAAGTTTTCCTTCTTCCAGCATAGTATAAAGGTCTTTAACTTTTTCGTAACAAGTCATGCTAAAATTGTTAAGGTTAGACTTTTAAAATTACAAAAAACCTTCAAAAATTGCACATATTTTTAACACAAAAAATAAAACAAAGATTTTATTCCTTTTTTTTTACAATTCAATTATTTCATCATTCAAAACCAACATATATTAAAGATATTTTTAATAGTGCTAAAATCATTGCTTTTTTTTTGACCGTTTTAGATTGTTTTGTATGTTTACATCATTAATAATTTAAATTAAATCATAACATAGAATACATAATGAAAACATTAGAAAAATTAAACCCAAAAGTAGTGTGGAGCTATTTCGAAGATATTTGCCAGGTTCCACGCCCCTCAAAAAAAGAAGAAAAGATTATTCAGTTTTTACTGGATTTTGCCAAAGAACATAACCTGGAAGCCAAACGGGACGAGATTGGAAATATTTTAATCAAAAAGCCGGCAACGCCGGGTAAAGAAAAGGTAAAAATGGTGGTACTGCAAAGCCATATCGATATGGTTTGTGAAGCCAACGAGGGTACCGATCACGATTTCGATAAAGACCCAATACAACCTTTAATTGATGGCAACTGGGTAAAAGCCAAAGGAACAACCCTAGGTGCTGACGATGGCATTGGCGTGGCTGCACAAATGGCTATTTTAACCGCTACCGATATTGAACACGGTCCTATCGAATGTTTATTTACGGTGGATGAAGAAACCGGATTAACCGGAGCATTTGCCTTAAAACCAGGTTTTTTTGATGGAAAAATATTGATTAACCTCGACTCTGAAGATGAAGGTGAGCTGTTTATTGGTTGTGCCGGTGGTATTGATACCTTAGCAACATTCGAATACGATACGGAGAAAGTTCCTGACCAACATGTTGGCCTTAAAATAAGTGTTACCGGATTGAATGGAGGACACTCAGGAGATGAAATAGATAAAGGACTTGGTAATTCAGTAAAAATAATGAACCGTTTTTTATGGAATGCCTTTAATAAATTTGATATACGAATTGGGGAATTTGAGGGTGGAAAAGCAAGAAATGCAATTCCTCGTGAGACTTTTGCTCATATTACCTTACACAAAGACGAAAAAGATGAATTACTAAACTATTTTAACGAATATGCTCCGGCAGTTAAAAGCGAGCTTTCCATTACCGAACCTAAACTTGAGCTATCCATTGAAGAGGCTGATTTGCCTGAACTTGTTATTGATGAAGACACCCAATTTGCTCTATTAAACGGTTTGTATGCTTGCCCACACGGAGTATATGCCATGAGCCGGGAAATCGAAGGTTTGGTAGAAACTTCAACCAACCTTGCTTCCATCAAGTTTATTGAAAACAACCAGATATTTATTACTACCAGCCAACGTAGCTCGGTAGATACCGCCAAAACTGATATTGCAAGTAAAGTTGAGAGTGTATTCCTATTGGCCGGAGCAAAAGTTAAACATAGCGATGGATATCCGGGATGGAGACCCAATACTAATTCGGAAATTATGAAAATTACCGAACAATCGTATAAAAAACTATTCAATGAAAAACCTATAGTACGAGCTATACATGCAGGTCTGGAATGTGGTTTATTCTTAGAAAAATACCCTTATTTAGATATGATTTCTTTTGGGCCAACCATAAAAGGAGCGCATACACCTGAAGAGAGAATTGATATAAAAACCACAGAAAAATTCTGGGATTTATTATTGGATGTATTAAAAAATATCCCAACCGAATAAAAAGTTTGTTTTTTTCATTAATATTGTTGTCCTGTCTGATTTTATCAGGCAGGACTTTTTGATTGTCATCCTGAGCCTGACTGCCCTCCTTCGGCGGATAAACCGTCAGGTAGGCCTGTCGAAGGATGACCAAAAATCATATAAAAAATGCTGTTTTTATCTTTTTCCATAGATTTTTTAAAGGACACTAATATCTATTCACCGGAAATTATTGCACTCCTTATTCTCGCTGGATTTTTAGTAGGTATTATCAATACCATTGCAGGGAGCGGTACTGTTATTACCTATTCACTTTTTATGATGCTTGGGTTGCCCATTAATTTTGCCAATGGAACCATTCGCCTGGGCGTAATTCTGCAAACCTTGGTTTCTACGTTAAATTTTAAAAAACACAACGCACTCGACTGGAAAAAAGGGTTCAAGCTTGCATTACCCGTAGTCATAGGTTCAATAGCAGGTGCTCAGATAGCCGTAGAGATAAACGAGGCAATATTCGAAAAAATAATGGCCGGAGTGCTTTTTATTATGCTAATATTTATTTTTTACCGTCCGGAGCACTGGCTAAAAAATCAGATGCATAAAATACAATGTAAACCAACCATATATCAACTGCTTCTGTTTTTTGTTATTGGCGTTTATGGTGGTTTTATCCATATTGGAGTGGGTATTTTTTTACTTTCGGTATTAGTTCTTAATGCAGGTTATGACTTAATTCAAGCCAATGCCATAAAAGTAATGATCGTATTTCTTTATAGCCCATTTGTTTTAGCAATTTTTATGATGAACAACCAGGTGCATTATGGTATGGGATTAATTTCTGCTATAGGAAATATCTTTGGTGGTTATGTGGGTTCACGAATGGCTATAAGTTGGGGAAGTAATTTTGTACGCTGGATTTTGATGGCTGTGATTATTTTGTTTTCTGCGTATTTGCTGAATATTCCTGAATTAATAAAATAATTATTTTAATAACTTTTTTGATATTCAAAATATTGTACGTATAATTGCAAAATCAAAACAGACAAAAAATGAATTTACAATTTGTACATACCATTCATCATCATCATTATCATGCTGGTAATGGCACCATATGCAAATTTTTGTAGATTCCTAAAAATATAACAGATCAAATAATTAAAGGGCTTGCAAATTTTGCAGGTCCTTTTTCATTTAAAACAAATTAGACAAAAAATAACAACAATGTACAAAACTAAAAAACATCATCATATCCATCATCATTCGAGTGAAAAACACACCCGGCGGAAGATACTATGACTATATTTTAAGTTCTCAACAAGAAATTTAAAGGCCTGTAGTTCTCTGCAGGCCTTTTTTATTTAACATAAATCAAATTTAAAAAAATGGAAAAATTAAAAATTGCAGTACAAAAATCGGGACGGCTTAGCGAAAAGTCCATTAAATTATTACAGGAATGTAATATCAAATTAACCAACGGAAACCGGAAACTTATCTCCGTTTCATCGAATTTCCCAATCGAGATTCTCTATTTACGGGACGATGATATCCCCCAATACATTTATGACGGAGTGGCTGATATTGGCATTGTGGGAGAAAACGAGATGCTCGAAAAAAACTACCCGCTAAAGGTTTATCAGCGGCTTGGTTTTGCCAAATGCCGATTGTCGCTGGCCATTCCAAAATCAGAAAATTACGAATCGCTCACTTACTTCCAGAACAAAAAAATTGCCACCTCCTACCCTTCAATTCTCCAAAGCTTTCTTAAAAAAAATAATATCGATGCCGAGATTCATCAAATAAATGGTTCTGTTGAAATTTCTCCCAGTATCGGTTTAGCCGACGCCATTTTCGATATAGTAAGCTCAGGAAGTACCTTAATAAGTAATGGTTTAAAAGAGATTGAAAAAGTAATGGATTCGGAAGCTGTAATTATTGGAAAAGAGACCATAAATCCGGGAAAAACTAAAATACTGGATGCCCTGTTATTCCGTATTAAAGCCATACAACAAGCCAACTCCAATAAATATATTTTGCTAAATGCTCCAAATGATAAATTAGAAGAAATCATAAACGTAATTCCGGGTATGAAAAGCCCTACCATTTTACCTTTAGCTGAAGAGGGTTGGTCATCATTACACTCTGTTGTTAATGAAGAAAAATTCTGGGAAATCATTAATAAACTAAAAAATGCAGGAGCGCAAGGTATTTTAGTCGTTTCGATCGAAAAAATGATTCTTTAAAACACATTGATTTTTATTACACAAATAAAAATAAATCATGAAATTACTTGAATATCCAAACCAAAAAGAACTAAATAAAGCGCTTAAAAGGCCTGTTTTTGAAACCAGGCAACTAGAAGAATCAGTAAAACAAATAATCAGGCAGGTTCAGGAAATAGGCGATAAAGCTATAATTGAACTTACAAGTAAATTTGATAATGTTCAGATTAATAATCTTAAAGTACCGCCCGATTCCATATACGATTCGGAAAAGTTTATTGATGCGGAATTAAAAACCGCTATGCGCATAGCAGCTGAAAATATCACTAAATTTCACAAAGCGCAAATGCCCCAGGTTATTTCCGTAGAAACTACCAGGGGCATTAACTGCTGGCAAAAATCAGTACCAATTGAAAAAGTAGGCCTTTATATTCCGGGAGGTTCGGCTCCTTTAATTTCAACAGTATTGATGTTGGCTGTACCGGCAAAATTAGCAAAATGCAAGAGAATTGTATTATGCACACCACCCGATAAAAATGGGAATATTAATCCGGCTATTTTATATGCAGCTAAAATTTCGGGAATACAGGAAATATTTACTTGTGGTGGAGCACAGGCTATTGCTGCCATGGCATATGGAACAGAAACAATTCCAAAGGCAGATAAAATTTTTGGCCCGGGTAACCAATATGTAACTATGGCTAAGCAAATTATTGCATCGCAGGGTTTTGCAATTGATATGCCCGCCGGCCCATCGGAAATAATGATTTTAGCTGACGATACAGCCAATCCTGAATTTATTGCTGCCGATTTGCTTTCACAGGCTGAACACGGCGCAGACAGCCAGGTTATCCTGGTTACCAACAGTAATAACACAGCTAATCAGACTTTAATTTGTGTAAACAATCAACTGGAAGCACTACCCAGAAAGGATATTGCAATGCAATCGTTAAAATCGGCAGCCATTTTGATTATAAAAAATGAACAGGAAATGATTGAAATAAGCAACCGGTATGCACCGGAACACTTAATAATCTCAACATTAAATGCTGATGAAATAGCAGAGCAAATAACTCAGGCAGGCTCGGTTTTTATTGGGAATTACACGCCTGAAAGTTTAGGTGATTATGCGTCGGGTACTAACCATACCCTGCCTACCAACGGATTTGCACGCAGTTACAGTGGCTTAAATATGGATGCCTATTTCAAAAAAATAACGTTCCAGAAAGCTACTAAAGAGGGGCTTGGAATAATTGGCCCATTTGTAGAGCAAATTGCTAAAGCAGAGCAATTACAGGCACACAAAAATGCAGTAAGTATTAGACTTAAAAACGATTTAAGATGAAACCTAAAATTGATTTTGATCTCAAAAAACTGGCTAGGCCAAATATTTTAAAACTCAAGCCTTACCAATCGGCTCGTGAGCAGATAAGCGACCAAGATGCTATTTTACTCGATGCCAACGAAAATCCATTCCCGTTTGGATATAACAGGTATCCGGATCCATTGCAACGAGAACTAAAAAAGAAAATCGCAAAACAAAAAAATATTCCCGTAGAAAAAATCTTTTTAGGCAATGGCAGCGACGAAATCATTGATCTGTTGATTCGTGCATTTTGCATACCCGGAAAAGATTCCATAGTAATAAATACGCCAACTTACGGGATGTACCAAGTATGCGCACAAATGAATGATGTAAAAGTTATTAAAGTTAAGCTGGATAAAAAATTTCAAATTGATTTACCGCAGGTTTTGAAGAAAAGCCGGCAGGCTAAACTCATCTTCATCTGCTCGCCAAACAATCCGACCGGAAATCTGGTAAAAAAGAAACCCATTTACGAATTGCTTAACCAGTTTAATGGCTTAGTGGTAATTGACGAAGCCTATATTGATTTTTCTGAAGATGCCGGGTTTATGTCCGAAATTAAGAATTACCCAAATCTGGTAATTTTACAAACCTTTTCGAAAGCCAGGGCAATGGCAGGAATACGGTTAGGAATGGCCTTTATGAATGCTGAAATCGTAAATGTTTTAAATAAAATAAAATATCCTTATAACATCAGCCTTCTAAATCAGAATGCGGCGTTAAAAGCCTTGGATGATGATTCGGTGAATTCGGGAGTAAAAGCAATTCTGGAACAAAGAGAATGGTTAATCTCTGAACTACAAAAACTCTCTATAGCCGAAAAGATTTGGCCTTCGGATGCGAATTTCCTTTTGGTTCAATTTCAAAATCAACAGGATGTATTTGAATTTCTGAAAAAAGAAGGAATTATTGTGCGCGACCGATCAAACGAACCTAATTGTGAAGGCTGTTTGCGGATTACAGTTGGGAAATCTCTTGAAAATCTAATGCTGATAACAGTTTTAAAGCATTTGGATAAACGTATTTCTGAATATAAAATTTTTGAAATCCAGAAATCGTATTAATAAACATTCTTAGTGAAACCTTAGTTAACCACAAAGGATATCACAATGACCACAAAGTAAAAAATATAGAAAAAAATGAAAAAAATATTATTTTTAGATCGTGACGGAACGATTATCAAAGAACCTGAAGACGAGCAAATAGACAGCCTGGAAAAACTAGAATTCGTTCCGGGAGTTTTTCGGGTTTTGTATCAGCTCATCAATCAATTTGATTACGAACTGGTGATGGTTTCAAACCAGGATGGTTTGGGTACCGGTTCCTATCCTGTCGAATCGTTCAATTTGGTTCAGGAAAAACTATTAACCACCTTAAAAGGCGAAGGAATTGAATTTTCCGGAATACTCATCGATGATTCTTTTCCTGTGGATAAAAGCCCGAACCGAAAACCCAGAACGAGTATGGTAAAGAAATATCTAAACCCGGAATTGGATTATGAAAACTCCTTTGTAATTGGCGACCGTTTAACGGATTTGCAGTTAGCCCGAAATATGAAACTGAAAGGGATTTTACTGGGTAAAAATAGTGATATTAGCATTACCAATAATAAAACACTATTTAACTGTAAAACCTGGGATGAAATATTAGAATTGATTAAAACAAACTCCAGGTCGGCGAATGTTGTCAGAAACACCAAAGAGACTCAAATTGAAATTCAGTTATCCTTAGACGGAGATGGACAAACCGATATTTCTACCGGGCTGCGATTCTTTGACCACATGTTGGAGCAACTTGGAAAGCATTCCGGACTAAACCTTTCAATGAATGTATCTGGTGATTTGGATGTGGACGAGCACCATACCATTGAAGACACAGCACTGGCTTTGGGCGAAGCATTCCTGAAAGCATTGGGCAGTAAAAAAGGAATTGAACGCTACGGTTTTAGTTTACCGATGGACGAATGCCTGGCACAAGTAGCTTTAGATTTTGGTGGCAGACCCTGGTTGGTTTGGGATGCAGAATTTAAAAGAGAAAAAATTGGCGACATGCCAACAGAAATGTTTTATCACTTTTTTAAATCTTTTGCTGATGCTGCAAAATGCAACCTGAATATAAAAGCTGAAGGAAACAACGAGCATCACAAGATAGAAAGCATCTTTAAAGCTTTTGGAAGGAGTATAAAGATGGCAGTAAAACAAGAACAATTTTCATATGCCATTCCATCGACTAAGGGGGTTTTGTAATACGAAATTTGAAACTTGAAATTTGAAATTTGAAATTAATATGAAAATAGCAATCATAAAATACAATGCAGGAAATATACAGAGTGTAGCTTTTGCTTTGGAACGATTGGGAATAAAACCGGTTGTAACCGATGATGCCGAAATCATTTCAAAAGCTGATAAAATAATATTTCCCGGTGTTGGCGAAGCTTCCTCAACCATGAACTATTTGCGTCAGGCAAAACTCGATACCTTAATTCCAAACCTTAAACAACCGGTACTTGGAATCTGCTTAGGAATGCAATTGATGTGCAGTTTCTCAACAGAAGGAAACACTCCATGTCTCGAAATTTTTGACGAAAAGGTGGAAAAATTCCCACCGGGCAATAAAATTCCGCATGTTGGATGGAACAATATTAGCAATCTGAAAAGTCCCTTATTTAAAGGTTTACCCGAAAACAGCTATGTGTATTTTGTACACAGCTATTTCGTAAATCAGATTTTATACAGTATTGCTGAATGTAATTACATTAAACCATTCAGTGCTGCTTTACAAATAAATAACTTTTTCGCTATGCAGTTTCACCCGGAACGCAGCGGAAAAACAGGTGAAATCATTTTAAAAAATTTTATAGCGTTATGATAGAAATAATACCAGCAATCGATTTAATGGACGGCCAATGTGTAAGGCTGTCGCAGGGAAAATACAACCAAAAAACCGTGTATTCAAGCCAGCCTGCACTTGTTGCAAAAGCATTCGAAAACCAGGGATATAAGCGTTTACACCTGGTAGATTTAGATGGAGCGAAATCAGGAAAACCAGAAAATTTAAATGTTCTAAATGATATATGTTCATCAACTAAATTAACTTTAGACTACAGCGGTGGCATAAGAACCGAAGAGCAAGTAGAAAACATACTAAAAGCCGGTGCAAGTTATATTGGTATAGGAAGTTTAGCGATAAAAGAGCCGGAAACATTTAAAAAAATGATTCAGAAATTTGGTTCTCAAATCTTTATTGTTGCATCGGATGTTTTAAACACCAAAGTATATATCAACGGATGGTTAAAAGAAACCAATATCGGGATATTTGACGTGATTTCGGCTTATTCCGAACTTGGAATCAATAAATTTATGTGTACCGACATTTCCAGAGATGGAATGCTATCAGGAGTAAATGTAGATTTATATAAATCATTAAAAGAAACATTTAAGGATAATTACATTATTGCCAGTGGCGGAGTAAGTTCTAAAAAAGACATTTACGATTTGGAAAAAGCCAGAATCGATGCCGTTATTGTGGGAAAAGCATTTTACGAAGATATTATTCCCGTTGAAAATTTAACTTTAAAACAATGTTAGCAAAACGAATAATTCCATGTTTGGATATTAAAGACGGACAAACCGTAAAAGGCATTGAGTTCGAAAACCTGAAATCCGTCGGCGATCCGGTTGAACTGGGCAAATATTACAGCGATAACGGAGCCGATGAACTGGTATTTCTGGATATTACCGCATCGCACGAAAAGCGTAAAACACTAAGCAAGCTGGTGAGCCGGATAGCTAAAGAAATAAACATACCGTTTACTGTAGGTGGCGGTATATCCAGCATTGAAGATGCGGATGTAATTTTGTCTGCCGGTGCCGATAAAATTTCGGTTAATTCAGCTGCAATTAATAACCCTGAGTTAATCAGCCGGATTGTAAATAAATTTGGAAGTCAGTTTATTGTACTGGCCATTGATGCAAAATTAGAAATTGATAAGTGGCTTGTTTACAAAAACGGTGGCAGAATAAAAACAGAACTTGAACTATATAGCTGGGCTAAAAAAGCAGAGCAATTAGGATGTGGTGAAATATTGTTTACATCCATGAACCACGACGGAACCAAAAATGGTTTTGCATTAGAACCTTTAAAATGGCTTGCCGAAAATATGAATATCCCGATAATCGCTTCGGGTGGTGCAGGTTCTATAAAAGATTTTATAGATGTTTTTAAATACGCAAACGTAGAAGCTGCTTTAGCTGCAAGCGTTTTTCATTATAAAGAAATTGAAATAAAAAAACTTAAACGACAACTGTCATCACATGGCATTTCTGTGAGATATTAATTATTGTACTCAAAGTCGGAGGCTCAAATTTCAGAGTTATCAGCTAGTAGCTCTGAGCTAAAAAAGACTTTAAAAATCAAAACGTAAAAAAATGGAACAAATTTTAAACTTCGATAAATTAAACGGATTAATACCCGCCATCATTCAGGATAATAATACAAAAGAAGTATTAATGCTTGGATTTATGAACCATGAAGCCTATGAAAAAACCCTGAAAAAACAAATGGTTACCTTTTACAGTCGTACGCGGAAACAATTGTGGACTAAAGGCGAAACAAGCGGTAATTATTTACAGGTAAAGAAAATAATCCCTGATTGTGACAATGATACATTGCTCATTATGGCTGAGCCTTCAGGCCCTGTTTGTCATACCGGCAATAGAACATGTTTTGGAGAATCAGAAAAGGAGTTTGACTTAAACTACCTGCAAAACATCATTAACAAACGAAAAAAAGAGATGCCTGTAAACTCCTATACGACAAAACTTTTTGAAAAAGGGATCAATAAAATTGCACAAAAAGTAGGGGAAGAAGCCGTTGAGTTAATCATAGAAGCAAAAGACCATAATGATGACTTATTTCTAAACGAAGCCGCTGATTTAATTTATCACCTGCTGGTGCTCTTGTCAGCAAAAAATTATGAGTTAAAAGAATTGGTAAACGTTTTAGAAAAAAGGCATAACAATTAAATTATTATTTTTTATTCATTTAAAACCATTTAAATCATGAAAAAAACATTGACCGTTTTAATTTGCTTCTTTTTAACAACAATTAATCTATTCGCACAAAATCAGAAAAAAGAAGAGCTAAAACCTGTCCTTCTAGTTATAGATGTACAGAATAATTATCTTCCAATGATGGATAAATCTGATAAAGATAAAGCATTCGATTATATAAATGCAGCCATTTGGCTATTTGAAAAATACAATTTACCAATAATACGGATTTATCATCTAGATATAGAAAGAGGACCTGCAGAAGATTCTGAAGCATTTAAATTTGCTCCCGAAATAAAAATTAAAGATGAATATCCCATGGTTATTAAACATTATGGTAATGCATTTAACCAAACAAATTTGGATCAAATACTAAAGGACAGAGATGTGAATGCACTATTTATATGCGGGTTAAGTGCAACTGGATGTGCCCTTTCAACCTATGTTGGCGCTGAAGATTGTGATTACGATGTTTTTATGATTGAAAATGCATTACTTAGTCCAAATGCAGAACATACAGACTTTATCGAAGAAATAAAACGATCAATTAATTTTGATATGCTAAATTTTTTGTTTAAATGCACCCAATAGTAGAATATCCAAATCAAAAAAATCCTTTTGGGGAATGAACTTTACTATTCCTTTAATCTTAACTCATATAAATCGGTACGGCGGTCGCGCATATTTTTCACACTGCCGTATCGGTTTAATTCAGCTATCAAATCCAAATCTACATCAACAACTAAAATCATCTCGGTATTGGGTGTAGTTTCTGCTTTTATTCCATTAATTGGAAATGAAAAATCGCAAGGCGTAAAAACCCCTGATTGAGCATACTGAATATCCATGTTGTGTACCTTGGGCAGGTTTCCAACAGCACCGGCAATAGCTACATAACACTCATTTTCAATAGCCCTGGCCTGTGCACAACTACGAACTCTTGAATACCCGTTTTGGGTATCGGTTAAAAAAGGTACAAATAATATTTTCATTCCTTCTTGTGCCAAAATCCTGGATAATTCAGGAAATTCTACATCATAGCAAATAAGTACACCAACAGGTCCACAATCTGTCTCAAACACTTCTATCTTTTTACCTCCTTTAACCCCCCAGTATTTCATTTCATCAGGTGTTACATGTATCTTTTCATATTGTTCATACGTACCATTTCGACGAACTAAATAACCAATATTATACAATGTGTCGTCTATTACATAAGGCATACTTCCAGTAATGATATTCACATTATAACTAATGGCAAGTTTTAAAAACCGCTCTAACATCTCATCGGTATAGGTTGCCAACTGGCGAATTGCTTCAGGTTCTGACAAATCATTATATTTAGCCATTAATGGAGCATTAAAAAATTCAGGAAACAAAGCAAAATCACTTTTATACCCCGAAACAGCATCAACAAAAAACTCTACCTGTTCAAAAAGCTCATCCACCGTTTTATATTGCCTCATTTGCCATTGAATCAACCCCAACCGGACTACCGATTTTTGGGTAGAAAGCTTTTTGGTTTTCTTGGTATAATAAATATTATCCCACTCCAGTAAGACAGCATAGTTTTTTGATTCCTCATCACCAGGCATATAATCGGTTAAAATTTTTTTTACATGAAAATCATTGGCTAGCTGAAAGGTTAACGTAGGAT
>CAZWPU010000007.1:0-9967 GCA_964635605.1 uncultured Bacteroidales bacterium
CAATTTTCCATTTTTATGGACAACTTACCATTAGGTGTTTTTATTAAAGATGAGGATTTTCGCTTAGTATATATGAACAAATATATGGATGCTGTTTACTCTTCAGAAAACTGCCTAAATAAAACCCCAACGCAAATTTTTCCAGATAAATACGCCCATCGGATAACTAAAGAAGACCAACGAGCCATTAACGGAGAAGTATTAGTTGAAGAAAAACAATTGCCCAACAAAACAGGTGAACTTATAACATACCAAACCCATAAGTTTAGATTTAGAGCAGCAGACAATACATGGAAAATCGGGGGTTTATCCATTGATATTACCCAAAAGAAAAAAACAGAATATGAGCTGAAAAAATTATCCAATGCCATTCAGCATTCTCCGGTATGCGTTATCATTACTAACTTAAAAGGACAAATTGAATATGTAAATCCTGTTTTTACAAAATTTACAGGTTATACTCCAGCAGAAGTGTTAGGCGAAAAAGTAGGTATTTTAACCCATTCGGAATCGGTACAAGCAATCTACAAAGATATCATGACTACCGTTTCTCAGGGTTATGACTGGCAGGGCGAAATCCAAAACCGCAAAAAAAATGGGGAATTATATTGGGAATTAGCCTCCATATCGCCGGTTAAAAACAACAAAAATGAAATTACCCATTTTATAATAATCGCCGAAGATATTTCAAAACGTAAAAAAAACGAAAAAGAATTAGTGTTGGCCAAAGAACAAGCCGAAGAGTCCAACCGTTTAAAAACTGCTTTTTTGGCGAATCTATCCCACGAAATCAGAACACCTCTAAATGCCATTATTGGATTTTCAAGCTTATTGCTCGACGAAGATCTGCCCTACGAAGAAAAAATAAAACTCAATAACTTAATTAACGAAAACAGCCAAAACTTACTTAAACTAATTGATGATGTAATTGATATTTCTAAAATACAATCGGGTAGTTTCAAAATTAGTTATTCAAAGTGTTACATCAATAAATTACTACTAGACTTATATGTTTCTTTCAGCATTAAAATTGAACAAGACCCCAAAAAAGACCTTCGCGTGTCGCTGAATAAAGGGATAAGAAATAAAGATTTTTCTTTTATAACGGATACTATCCGCCTGAAACAAGTACTGTTTAATTTAATTGAAAATGCGGTTAAATTTACGCAACAAGGTTTTGTTGAGTTTGGTTATTCTATTGTAAAAGATGAAAACAAAATCCAATTTTATATTATTGATTCCGGAATAGGAATTGCCAATGATAAATTTGAGATGATTTACGATCTTTTCAGACAGGTGGACGAATCATTTACTCGTGAATATGGAGGCACAGGACTGGGTTTAACCATTGCCAAAAAAATTGTTCATCACCTGGGTGGAGAAATATGGGTACAATCCACTCCACAACAAGGAACAAACATTTACTTTACCCTTCCTTTAGCTAATAAAAACCAAACCAAAAAACCCGCTATTCAAAAACTTAATCCTTTAACTTTCGATTGGAAAGATAAAGTGTTCTTAATAGCCGAAGATATTAATACTAACTATACTTACCTTAAGGAAATATTAAGCACAACCAACGCGAAAATAATGTGGGCAAAAGACGGGAAAGAAGCGGTTGATTTGTGTTTAAAAAACAAAATTGATTTGGTAATTATGGATTTAAAAATGCCCATTATGGATGGATATGAAGCGGCTAAAAAAATAAAAAAAACGAAACATGATCTTACAATTATCGCACAATCAGCCTTTACCCACGATGAAGATAAACAAAGATGCCTCAACGCAGGATGCGATAATTATATAGCCAAACCTATTAATATTGAAAAACTTTTTACAGCAATTAATAACGCTTTTTCAAAAAATTAACCGTTTTTATTTTTTTTTAATAACTATGGATAAACTTAATCGTATCAACACTTCAAAATTTACATTAAAATTTATACATTTATACCATTAAAAGCTAACAACTTAAAAAATTTGGTTATGATTGCAACCTATATTCAGGAATTACTGGCTACAAACAACAGAGTTATTGTTCCAAATTTCGGTGCTTTTTTAGTAAGAGCAACATCCAAAAATAAAGATGCCAAAACCTTAGATAAGAAATTAAAAGACGTTTACTTTAGCCCTTTCTTAAAATTTAACGATGAGTTATTAGAAAAACATATCATTAAAAAAGAAGATATTACCAAAGAACAAGCAGCTGAAAAAATCAAAGAATTTATTGAATTGGTAAAAAAAGAACTGGACAACGAAAAACCTTTTGAAATTAAAGATTTCGGTAAATTTATTATTGATAAACAAGGTAAAGTGCAGTTTGTTACCATCGCCAAGGAGAAAGAAGTAGAAAGCCCTAAAGAAGAAAAGAAAACAACACCCGCAGCAGAAAAAGAAACATCAAAAACAGCAACAAAAAAAACACCTGTTGCTAAAGCTAAAAAAAACGAGGAAGAAGATAAAAAAGAAGCGGAAAAGAAAGAGAAAATCAAAAAAGAAGACGCCTCCAAAGAATCTAAACTCAAGGAATTTACACCCGAAAAAGAAGAACCAGCCAAACCACAAACCACAAAAACTGAAACCAAAACAACCAGCTACAAAAAAGAAAAAAAATCGCTTAATAAAAGTGTCGTTTGGACAGTTGCTATTGGTGTGCCCATTGCTATTTTAATTATTTTCGCATTAATTAATATTGATAAAATTGAGGCTATCTTTTCTAAAGATAAAGATGCAAAAGCCCAAACAGAATTAGCACAGCAAAACAAGACCACTTCATCCAAAAAACAAACAGTAAAACAAGCTGATAACCAACAAAAAACAACGGATAAATCAAAAACTGAAGCTGGGGAAAAAACAAGCGATAAGGTAAAAGCAGAAACCGATAAAAAAACAACTTCATCTGCAAAACAAGAAACAAAAACAGCTACGCCTAAACAAAAAAAATATTACATCATCGCGGGTAGTTTTAAAAATGAGAAATACGCCGACAGATTCTTGGAAGATTTAAAAAGACAAGGTTACAATGCAGAAAAACTGGGCGAAAGAAACGGAATGCATGCAGTAAGCTACAACTCTTTTGCCGATAAAAGAAAAGCATTAGCTGAATATCGCTTTTTAACACAGGAAAAAGAATTAAAAGCCTGGATACTCTATTATTAATAAAAAAATTTTATTGCAAAAGCCACAATTTTTATGGCTTTTATTTTTTTATTTCCTCGCTAGTTGGAAAAAAGAGAACTTTCCCTTAATTTCATAAGTGCATAATAGATATTTATATCAATAAAAATATTTAATTTGCTTTTTATTAATTACTCAAATTTTTATGAGGTGAAGATTAAATATATAGACTTAATAGAACAAACCTTCGATTTTCCACAGATGGAGTTTAGTTTAGAAGATGACAACTTGCTTTTTCACAAAATTCCTTTGATGGATATGATTGAAGAATATGGAACCCCATTAAAGTTTACTTATCTGCCGCAAATCTCCAATCAGATAAAAAGGGCAAAAAAATGGTTCCATAACGCCATGGGAAAAGTTAATTATAAAAACAATTATTATTATTGCTATTGCACCAAAAGTTCCCATTTTAAACACGTACTCCACGAAGCCCTTAAAAATGATATTCATATTGAAACCTCATCAGCTTTCGATATAAATATTGTTAAAAAACTTTACGAAGAAAAAAAAATCAGCAAATCCACCTATATTATTTGTAATGGATTTAAACGCGAAGCTTACATTGAAAATATTGCCCAGTTAAT
Organism: uncultured Bacteroidales bacterium; assembly: GCA_964635605.1. Classification (GTDB taxonomy): domain Bacteria; phylum Bacteroidota; class Bacteroidia; order Bacteroidales; family UBA12077; genus UBA12077. The sequence goes on from CAZWPU010000007.1 coordinate 3,765, forward strand.
TAATAGCGGATTTTATAATACAATTCCCGTAGTTGATAATTTTAAAGAACTGGAACAGCTGGAAGATCTAATTGACGGACCCTTTCAGATTGGTATTCGAATTGCCTCTGAAGAAGAGCCAAAATTCGAATTTTATACTTCTCGTTTAGGTATTGGATATAAAGACATTGTTTCGTTTTATAAAAAACAGGTTAAAGAAAACCCCAATATAAAACTCAAAATGCTGCATTTTTTTATAAACACAGGCATAAAAGACAATGCATATTACTGGAGTGAATTGGTGAAATGTTTAAATGTTTACGGCGAATTAAAAAAAGTTTGTCCTGAGCTTGATTCTTTAAATATTGGCGGTGGCTTTCCCATAAAAAACTCACTATCGTTCGATTACGACTATGAGTACATTGTTGATGAAATTATCTCACAAATCAAACTATATTGTGATGCTAACAATTTAAAAGAACCCAATATTTTTACCGAATTTGGTTCTTTTACTGTAGGTGAAAGTAGCGGTATAATTTACTCTATTTTAGGACAAAAAAAACAAAACGACCGTGAGCTATGGAATATGATTGACAGTTCGTTTATGACTACACTTCCCGACAGCTGGGCTATAAATAAGCGATTTGTTCTGTTGCCCATAAATAAATGGTATAATACTTACGAAAGGGTCTTTCTGGGTGGATTAACCTGCGATAGCGACGATTATTACAACTCCGAACAACATGCCAATGCTATTTATTTGCCTAAAGTTTCCTCAAGCGAAATATTGTATATCGGATTTTTTAATACCGGTGCATATCAGGATACATTAGGCGGATACGGAGGTTTACAACACTGTTTAATTCCTGGTCCCAAACATATTATTATTGATAAAGATAAAAAAGGAAAATTTACCACACGGTTATTTACTAAAGAGCAGGAGCCTAAAGATATGCTTAAAATATTAGGTTATTAAAACCAATAATCTTGAAAACAATGAAAAACTTCGCCGGCATACCTGATGAGTTTGCACAACTGGAAACATCAAAAATTGTGCTTATTCCTGTACCATACGATGGCACCAGCTCCTGGATAAAAGGAGCAGACAAAGGTCCTGAGGCCTTTCTCAAAGCTTCTGAAAATATGGAAGTATATGATATCGAAACCGACTCCGAAGTATATAAAAGAGGCGTATTTTTAGCTAATCCCATTACTAAAAACAGTTCACCCGAAGCAATGGTTAACCGGGTGCATGAAACCGTGTTTAAATACCTTAAAATGAAAAAATTTGTTACGGTTTTTGGTGGAGAGCACTCAGTAAGTATTGGATCTATTAGAGCATTTAAAGATTACTTTAAAAAACTAACCATCTTACAAATAGATGCACATGCTGATTTAAGAGATGAATATGAAGGTTCAGCATGCAATCATGCTTGTGCCGTTCACGAAGCGCAAAAAAAAGCAAACCTTGTACAGGTTGGAATAAGAAGTATGGATATTTCGGAGAAAAAATTTCTACAAAAAGAAAACTGCTTTTTTGCGCATGAAATTCATGCCGATCCCAAATGGATGGACAAAGTATTAGACAAGCTAACCGATAATATATTTATAACCATCGACCTTGACGGGTTTGACCCATCTATTATGCCATCTACCGGAACGCCCGAGCCCGGGGGATTAACCTGGTATCAGGTAGTTGATTTTATTAAACTAGTTGCTGCAAAAAGAAATATCGTAGGCTTTGATATCATGGAACTTTGCCCCAATGAAAACAATAAAGCACCTGACTTTTTGGCTGCTAAACTCTATTATAAAATTTTAAGTTATGTTTTTAACAAATAACTACAATTTTTAACCACAAAGGTCTCTAAGGATATCACTAAGGACACCATGAAAAAAATTAATGGTATTGAAAAATTTTTAAAAACTGTTTTAGATTGTTCTTTTAAAGTTTATCCTTTAGTACCCGGACTTCTTGAAAGTGCTTACGAGAAATGCTTTTTTTATGAAATTAAAAAAACAGGGCTTCAAGATGAAAAACAAAAGGCTTTACCATTAGTTTACGAAGAAGTATAACTTGATGCTGGTTATAAAATCGACTGGATTGGTAGAAAACAAAATAATAATTGAAATAAAATCTGTTGAAGCTTTATCAGATATCCATCTAGCACAAATATGAACCTATTTAAAATTATCAGGGTGTCAGGGTTTATTAGCAAACTTTAATGTCAAACATTTAAAAAATGGAATAAAGCGTGTTATATTATAAACCTTCGAAGATCTTTGTGAGGGACTTTGAGTTCTTTATGGTTAAACCTTTTTAAAACATATATCATGGAAAAAAATACCATATCAAAATTTATCGACGAGCATTTTTTACATTTTAATGCAGCAGCATTAAAAGATGCAGCCATTGGTTATGAAAAACATTTGGCTAAAAACGGCAAAATGATGATTACCCTTGCCGGAGCCATGAGTACAGGAGAAATTGGTAAAAGCCTTGCAGAAATGATCCGTCAGGATAAAGTACACATTATTTCGTGTACCGGTGCAAATCTTGAAGAAGATTTAATGAACCTGGTTGCTCATTCGCATTATAAAAGAGTTCCCCATTACCGCGATTTAACGCCAAAACAAGAATGGGAGCTGCTCGAAGAAGGGCTAAATCGCGTTACCGACACTTGTATCCCCGAAGAAGAAGCATTCCGCCGATTGCAAAAACATATTTTTGAAATTTGGAAAGAGACCGAAGCAAAAAATGAACGATATTTCCCTCACGAATATATGTACGAATTACTTCTTTCTGGAGTACTGGAACAATACTACGAAATTGATCCCAAAAATTCATGGATGCTGGCTGCTGCAGAAAAGAATTTACCCATTGTTGTTCCTGGATGGGAAGACAGTACCATGGGAAATATTTTTGCTTCATATTGCATTAAAGGAGATTTAAAACCCTCAACCGTAAAGTCAGGTGTTGAATACATGTCTTGGCTTGCCGACTGGTATATCAAAAACTCAGAAGGCAAAGGTGTTGGTTTTTTTCAAATTGGTGGCGGCATTGCCGGTGACTTCCCTATTTGTGTTGTTCCCATGCTTTACCAGGATTTGGAAATGGAAAACATTCCTTTCTGGAGCTATTTCTGCCAGATTTCAGATTCCACAACCAGCTATGGCTCATATTCCGGTGCTGTGCCCAACGAAAAAATTACCTGGGGTAAACTGGATGTGCATACGCCTAAATTTATTGTTGAATCGGATGCTACCATTGTAGCTCCACTCATTTTTGCTTGGCTATTAAACTGGTAATAAGTATATTAAATATTTTTAATCCTGTGAAAATTTTATTATCTGACAGGATTTTTTTGATATTCTAAAAAAAGCACAACTCACATATCCTAAGCTAACTAACTTTAAAATAAATCAAGGAAAAAGGAGATGTCCAAAAGGTTAAATTTCAAATAGTTAATTTCATTTTAAGCTTGTCGAAATATCTCATTATTAAAATAATAAATTCTTCGACTCCGCTCAGAATAACTCTTTTATAATCTTTTTAGACATCTCATCAATATCTATAGATTAGTTACAGCAAGCCATTTTAAGCCATTAAACATGATAATGCAACACAATAAAATTTAGATTTTTGACTTTCGCTACGCGACATTACCACAACTGGTTTTATGGTTCCTTGAATTAATCCTGCTAACTCACCACCCCCAAACAACATCAATCCTTTATAAAAGCAATTAGCAGATTCCAACGAAGGAAAAATCAACGCGTCTGCTTCTCCATTGACAGGTGTTGGAATACCTTTTATTTTAACACTTTCCTTATCGCAAGCCAAAGATACGTCTAAAGGTCCATCGATGGTACATTTTGGAATTTGTCCACGATCGGCCATCTTACAAATTTGTGTATAATCACTATTATAATGGAAGGTATCATTTACTTTCTCAGATGCTCCTATTAAAGCAACTTTTGGATTTTCTATTCCAAACTTCTTAGTCATTTGAATGGTATAATTTACCATTGCCACTTTTTGTTTTAAATCCGGATAAGGCAAAACAGCTGTATCTGAAACAAATAAAAGCTTATCGTATTTTTGCAGCTCCAAAGCACAAACATAACTCATTACTGCTTTGGGTGGCAATAAGCCATTTTCTTTATCAAGCACTGCTTTTAAAAACTTATCGGTGCCAATTAAGCCTTTCATTAATACATCGGCTTCATCATTCTTTACCATTCGCACAGCTTCTTTAGCAGCTAATACCTGGTCATGAATATTTAAGATACGATAATCCTGAGATTTGGCATTTTCATTTCGTAATGCTTTTTCAATTTTTTCTTCGTTTCCTATTAGAATTGGAGTAGCAAAACCTTTTTCCTGAGCTTCGATTAAAGCACCTATGGTATTTTCATCTTCTGCCATAGCCACAGCAATGCGTTTTTTAATACCTGAATCAATCAGGTGGTTAACCATTTGTTCCAAGCTTTTTATTGTTTCCATATATCTAAATTAAATTGTATTCATAAAAATTAAACCTTAAAATTACTTTTAATTCTTTACCCAATTTTTTCTCATGCGCTCCCATTTCATATCTCTGTGCTCAATTACTTTATCAATATCAGCATACGTCATATGTTTAAACCGACCTTGTTTTTTGATATAATCGTTTACAGATTTAAATTCCTTAGGATTTTTATTTAACCTATAGTCTCCGTTTTCATACTCAGCTAAAAATATTAATCCACAATCAACAGCTTCTTTAGCAATTTCGATTGATTTTTCAGTAGGAATACCCCAACCTGTAGGACATGAAGCATAAACATGAATAAACGTAGCTCCTTTAATATGTTTCGCTTTATTTACTTTATTGATAAAATCCTGAATATAACCAATACTTGCTGTTGCAGCATACTTAATATCATGCGCTGCAATTATTTCAAACAAATTCTTTTTATTGGTTTTTGTTCCGTGCATGTTTTTACCACCAGGAGTGGTTGTTGTATGGGTTCCAAATGGTGTTAATCCACTTTTTTGGATTCCTGTATTCATGTAAGCTTCATTATCGTAACAAATATAGATTACATCATCATCACGATCAATCATCCCGGATAAAGCTTGTAAGCCAATATCAGCTGTACCACCATCACCAGCAAAACAAACTGTTTTAAAATCTTTTTGTCCTAACGCTTTTGCTCCAACAGCAATACCTGATGCCATACTTGCTACTCCAGGGAAAGTGGTTATGATGGAGTTATTTTTAAAAGCCATTTGTGGAAAAATAAATCCAACAGCAGCCATACATCCAGCAGGTAATGCAGAATAAGTTCTTTCGCCTAAAACTTTTAATGCCAAACGAACAGCAACACTTGCTCCACAACCAGCACATGCTTTGTGCCCATAAAAGAATTCATCTTCGGTTATATTTTTTGGAGTTACTCTTGGTATATCTATTGTATTATTAGTCATTTGTCTCAACTTTTAAATTAAAAAATTCAACTGTTTTTTGATTGTCTGTGTTTTCACCTGCTAACAATTCCATATACATTTTCTCTATCTCAGCTTTAGTAATATCTCTACCTCCTAATCCGCCAATGAAGTTTTGCTTAAATACAGATACATTTGCTTTCGATAAAGCCGAATTTACATTCGTAAAAACAGTTCCTTCGTAACCAAATGAAATATCTTTATCGATTACCCCAACCGATTTTACTTTTTTTCCTAATTCCATAATTTCCTTTTCGGGAAATGGACGCATATAACGTATTTTTAGAATTCCTACTTTATGCCCTTTAGCTCTAAGTTGTTCTGCAACGACACGTACAGTCCCTGTAATACTTCCTAATGTAACCAAAACAGCATCTGCATCATCGCACATAATTTCTTCAACCATTCCATGGTAAAATCTGCCAAACTTTTCGCCAAACTCTTGATCTGTTTTTTCTATCACATCAATAGAATCTAACATGGCTTTATTTTGCTGATATTTAAATTCAGTGTTATCGTCGGGTTGAGAACTAAAAGCCAGATTCTTTGGAGTTTCGAAACACATTTTGTTTGGCGTTTCGAAAGGAGGTAAAAATTCATCCACTTTTTCTTGTTCAGGGATTTCTACCAACTCATAGGTATGTGTTAAGATAAAGCCATCCAAATTTACCATCATAGGAGTTAAAACATCCGCATGTTCGGCTATTTTATAAGCTTGAATAATCATATCCAA
>CAZWPU010000007.1:10067-24389 GCA_964635605.1 uncultured Bacteroidales bacterium
GAGTTAAAACATCCGCATGTTCGGCTATTTTATAAGCTTGAATAATCATATCCAACGCTTCTTGGGCATCTTCAACATATACCTGAATCCATCCTGAATCAAGCAAGGATAATGAATCGCGCTGATCACCATAGATACTCCAAGGAAGCGCAAGCGAACGATTAGCATTCATCATTACAATAGGATATCGGCCACCACTCGCATAATGCAATGCTTCGGCCATATAAAGTAACCCTTGCGAAGATGTTGCGGTAAAGGTTCTGGCACCTACACTACTGGCTCCCATCGAAGCAGAAAGAGCCGAATGCTCCGATTCAACATGCATATATTCTGTTACCATCTCACCTTTTTCAACCATCTCTGAAAGTCGTTCAACCGTAATCGTTTGGGGAGTAATTGGATAAGCTGCAATAACATGTGGACGCGATAAACGAACACCATGTGCAACAGCTTCATCACCTGAAATAAATATCTTATTTTTTTTCATTTCTAACATCATTTAATCGTTTATAAGTCCTCTTTTACCATTGTAATTGCATTTTTTGGACACTCGTTGGCACAAACACCACATCCTTTACAATAATCGTAATCAACAGCTATTTTACCATCATTTTTCATGATTGTTCCATCGGGACATACCATATAACATATTAAACAATGAATACATTTATCATGATCAATTACTGGTTTATAAGTTCTCCAACCTGCATTAATTTCTGCCAAAAATCCTGCTTCATATTGTGGTCCAACAGGATAATCATCTATATGAGTTGGGCGTTTGAAATCCCTTTTTGTTGGTTTTTTCATGATTAGTTACTTTTTTCTGATTTAACTTTTACACATTCTTCATAAGCTCGATTAACAATAGCTATATTCTTTTCAACCAATGAAGGTTTCATTTCTTGTTTAATACTATTGCAAGCAGATTCTAAACTTACCAAACCCGAAACAGCTACTAATGCACCGTACATTGCAGTATTGGTAATTGGTCTGCCCAAAATTTCTAAAGCTAATTCTGTTGCATCAAGCGCTACCACCTTGTAATTTTTAAGGATATCGTATTTTGCCGGATTATTAGAATTAATAATAAAAACAGCATCCTTCTTTACACCATTAATGATCGATGGATTAATTAAAGTTTCATCCATCACAACAACGTAATCACAAGCTACTACTTCGCTTCTGTCATGAATTTTTGTATCATCAATTTTTGTAAAGGCTAATACCGGAGCACCTCTACGCTCAGGTCCGAATGATGGAAATGCCAAGGCATGTTTATCTTGAAACATTCCTGCAGCAATACCTAGTAATCTGGAAGCAGTAAACCCTCCTTGTCCACCTCTTCCATGCCATCTTATTTCTTTCATATCTACTTTTTTATTTTATCTACTTGTATCTGTTATTAAACAGATACCTATACCATTTTCTTCAAAAATACAAAATATACCAAAAAAACTGGCTCTTGTTGCTAATTATAGTTATTTTATCTGGATTTTTTATTTAATCTAGATTTTTTATCTTTGCGTATGTCAAATAGTTATTTTTACAAGATAAATTTTCTGCTATGATTAAACTAGATAACATTGATCGAAAAATATTACGCATTCTTCAAAAAGACGGAAGAATTACCACAAAAGAACTTGCCTATCAGTTACACCTCACCAACACTCCTGTATACGAACGGGTTAAAAAACTGGAAAAGAATGGTATCATCAAAAAATATATTGCCATATTAAATGCTGAGAAATTAGACAGGAATATGACCATATTTATGGATGTAAACCTTAAAAAACATACCAAAGAAGTAGTAAACAACTTTCGAAAAGCCATATTATCATTCCCTGAAGTTATTGAGTTTCATAATGTATCGGGCAATTATGATGTACACTTAAAGCTTATGGTAAAAAATATGGGAGAATTTAAAATATTTATCGAAGAAAAGATTTCAGGCTTGGAATATATTACCACATTTCATAGTTCATTTGCCATATCTTCATCTACCAAACTTGGTTTAGATGTTTAAAAAAATATCATACATATCCATTACACAAAAAAAAGGGCTACCCTAATAAAGATAGCCCAAAAAATTATTTATTATAAATCTAATTACTATACTTCATAAATTCGTGCATATTTGATTTCAAGAAATACTCTATTTCTGTTTTATTGTTTTCATCTACTTCGGAAAAAGCAAAAGCAAATACAGGATATTTATGATAATCGATCTTATGCATATGTAATAAATTAGAAAACTCTTTTTGAAAGGCATCGTAATTTATTTCTACTACTTTATCGGGATTTATATCATGACTTGCAATAACTACATTGTATTGGCTATTTTCCTTTCCTTTAAAACTTTCGTGCCAATCTGGCACTTCTTCTTTAAAATATGCTTCGTAAGGATTAAACCCACGAGAATATTGAGTCATATCGCCCATACAAAAACCTGCAAATCGCATTGGATTCGCTTCAATCGGTATTGCTACTCCTTGGTTATTGATCCGGAATTCGATATGCATTGCAAAATTGCGGAATTTACCTTCGGTTGATAATGCTTTTAACACATGCATAAATTTATCATATCCCACATCAAAAACCTTTTTCGATGTAAAATAGATTCGATCAGTTACATCCTTTCCTGAAGCAAAAACATGCTCATAGATATTTACAATTTCTGGATTTCCATCTGCTTTAAAGAAAGCATCCACCGCATATTCTTTACCATCAATTAATTCTTCCAATAAAAAGCGATTACTATCTAAAACTTCTTTAGGAAAAATATTTTCAGCTTCAATCATTTCGTTTTTAAGATCGATCAAAACGTTGTCCCAATCTTGCTTATTTCCTACCACATGTATCCCTAAGCTAAAAAAACCTGTCACTGGCTTAATGATAAATGGAAAACCAAACTGTTCTACGTCAAAATCAGGCAATTTATCAAAACTTACTTCTGTAAATCTAAAATTAGGGTAAACAGGTTTTAATAACTCACGAAACTTAAATTTATCTTTACATAAATTAATTAATTCTGGAAGATGAGTATGACTTAAATTTTCCTGAATCCAGGCAATACTATTTTCTGAATTACAGTATATTTTAGGTTCTTTTTCGTTTTTAAGTTGCTCCAGCGTTTCTTTCTCTTCAACTGTTAAAACTCTGGGTGTGGTACCAATTAATTTTTTTGCTGAGTCAGTCTGAATCATAGGTACCTTAATTTGCTCAGTAGTTTGCATCAATAAATCCGATGCATAAGGATAATCTATTAAAAACATATTGTGATTTTTAAAACAGAGCGCAAAAATAGGTAAAATAATTGTTACAGAAAGTATACTGTAAAGAAATTTAGACAATTAGGGAATATTGTACAGATATTGAAAGTATTGTAGAAAAATCAACCTATAATAACCTAGTTAGTAGTTACATTTATTCTAATTATTATAAAATTCTATCCCAATAATTGAGATATCATCAAAAATAGCAGTACTGCCTTCAAGGATTTTTTGTTTATGGATAATGGTATTAATATTATGATCAATTTCTTCATCATTTTCCAGGCATTCTTCAATTTGTTCAGTTCCGAAGCTAACGCCATTATCACCTACTAATTCAACGAGTCCATCGGTATAACAAAAAAGTTTTGATCTTTGATCGATGGTTATAGCACCCTCTTTTATGGTTGGGATTTCATTCAACATCCCCATTCCAACACAACCATCGCGTAAAAATAACATTTCATTATCATCTACTTTATAAAACAACGGTGGATTATGACCCGCATTGATGTAGTTAAGCCTTTTTGTTTTATAATTATACCTGCCCATAAAGATGGTGATAAACTTTTCCCCTTTAGCACTGGCCATTACTCGATCGTTAAGTTTTACAGACATATCAACAAGTGAGGATTCTGTGGTAAAAAGAGCCCTGAGGTTGGCCTGGAAATTTGACATTAATAAAGCAGCCGAAATACCTTTCCCCGAAACATCGGCAATACAGAATCCTACTTCGTTTTCATTCAGTTGAATAAAATCGTAATAATCACCTCCTACCTCTAAATGAGGATGGTAAAAGGTTGAAACAAAAATTTTTTCATTGTGTGGCAATGTATCCCTTTCAGGAATTAACATTGATTGCATTTTAGATGCAAGCTCAAGCTCTTTTTTAAGCACCTCTTGTTTTAAGGATTCGTTATATAATCGAATATTTTCAATAGCAACAATAATAATATTCGAAAGGGTTTGAATAAAATGCAGGTGTTTTATCGTTGGGCTTACACCTTCTTTTTCCTCATCAATATCGCCAATTAGAACAAAAGCAACGGGCACATTATTATTAAAAACCGGGATAATATTATCGAAAACCCGCAAAGAGGGATTAGGAGATGCTGTTATAAACGAAATTTCTTTATACTCCAGTAAATCTTTTTCAACCTCAATCTGGTCAATAATTTTTGGCGAACATCCAGAACTTAAAATTAAGTTCCATCCTTTATCAAATTTATAAATCAATATTTTTCCAATATTAAGGTCATCACGCAATATTTTCTCATATCGCTGCAGCAATTCTTCTGTAGAAAGATTGGCATTAATCGCTTTGGTAATTGTAAGTAACGTATTTAACTTAAATGTAGAAAGCTTTAGCCTGTTTATTGATGCCTTACCTGCAAGATCCATAAAGTTTAAATTCCTGATTTTCAATTTTCAATAAATATATAAAAAATACGAGCAAAAATAAAGCATTTTTTATTCTTTAACTCGCTCGTTGTATGAACGGTCTCTGGTATCAACTTTTATTTTGTCTCCGGTTGAAACAAATAAAGGAACCATTATTTCTGCTCCGGTTTCTAATGTTGCAGGTTTTAATGAAGTGCTTGACGAGGTATCGCCTTTTAATCCGGGTTCGGTGTAAGTAATTTCTAACACTACAAACGGAGGTAATTCGCAATATAATGGAGTCTCGGTATCAGCATGATATACTGCTTCAACGGCTTGCCCCTCCTTTAATAAATCGGATTGATTTATTAATTCTTCCTGAAACGAAACCTGTTCAAATGTTTCAGTATGCATAAAATGAAAACCTATATCATCTTTATATAAATATTGATAAGGCCTTCGTTCAATTCTTGCTGTATTTACTTTAGCTCCAGAATTAAAGGTTTTATCAATAACTTTCCCCGTTTTAAGATTTTTTAATTTGGTCCTTACAAAAGCACCTCCTTTGCCTGGTTTTACATGCTGAAACTGAACGATGGTATAAAGTTCATTATTAAAATCAATACATAATCCATTTTTAAAATCTGATGTACTTGCCATAATAAAATATTTGTTAAAAATTTCTCTGCAAAAATAATTAAATCATTTTAAAATTGATCTTATTTTCAAACAGATAGTTATTGAATTTGATTTAAGGGGTATTTTAACCCAGAATATTCTGTTAAGTCACATTTTATTGAACCTACAATAAGATCAATTCTAATTTGTAAAGGAACAAAATTTTCATCTTTAGAGATCCAGATCGTAACATCATCTTCTGAATCGAAAATACGGCCTGGTTCAACGACGGGAGAAAATTTCATGGCTTTAAATTTACCTAATTTTGTTTTGATGGTTTCGTCACCGGCATAGCGCATTTTTAGAGGAAAAATTTCATCCGCAAAATAGGTGTCAAACTTAATATCATCACCAATTGCACTAATATCATTCAGCATGGCTTCGCGGAAATAATAAAATGTAGCCAGCATATCAAGAATATTTTCTGGAACTTCATGTTCTCCCGATTTCTGGCTAATCACTCTGTTTTTTTGATGATTATAACGCACCTCGTTATAATAGCGATAATTTCCTTCGCTAATATTTCGTATGGCTAAATAAGGAAGTCTGGAATCATAATCGAAATAACTCTCATAAATATCTCTTACTTTATAAATCCTATCGGCTAAACCAATTGTATTGGCCGAGGCTTTTGCATGAAAAACTTTTTCTCCCTCGAAACTCTTTTTCGTTAATAAAAAGGTAGCTTCTCCTGCATGAATAAATCCAAACCGTGCTACATAAACCAGCTTTTCTCCACTTTTAAAAGGTTTATTATTGGAAGAAGTTTGTGCATAGCCGTGGTTAGCCCAAAGAAAAAAACCAAACAAAATTAACGTATGTAACTGAAACTTTTTCATCATTAATTTAAATCAAACAAAATCTATGCAACTTTTATTTAAAGATATTTTTTTTGGGGGTTGTAGCAACAAAATCTTTCAGATAAAAAGGTTCAAAATAAGCTACATCTTCAAACTTTCCCTGAGTATAAAAACGTTCTGATAATTGAGCCATATCTATAGCCGAAGCACAAAAATCGGGCAAAAAAATAGTATTTCGGGCCTGAATTGTTTCGGTAATTTTCCCGGAACCATTTCCAAAAAAAATCATTTGTTTTGATTTTAAAACATCTTTATAAGAATTCTGATCAATAATTTCTGCTTTAACATCTCTTAAAAATTCACCCTCCGAATCAAAGAAGGCTGAATAAACTTCCATCCTGCGGGCATCAATCATGGGTGCCAATATGGATTGGTTAAAATTTGGAATAGTTAAATCCTCCTGGGTAACTTTTTGGATCAGTCCAAATGCCATGGACTGGAGAGTATTAATTGAAATTAGTGGTATGTCTTTTGCATAGCAAAGGCCCTTTGCTGTTGAAACTCCAATCCTTAAACCAGTATATGATCCCGGGCCTTTACTTACGGCAACCGCATCAATATCATGTAAAGAAATGTTTAGCTCTTTTATTAATTCATCAATAAAAACGGTAAGATATTTTGCATGTGATTTCTCATCGTTTATTTCTTTAAATCCTTTTATCTGTCCATTTTCCGAAACAGAAACAGAACAAACCTGAGTAGAAGTTTCAATATTTAGAATTAATGCCATAAAAATTCTCTTCAATCCTTTTTTATAATCATTATTTTAAAAAATTAATCTTGTTCAAACAATTGCTTTTTCTCAACCACTTCAACTTTTATTCCATCTTTCAGTTTTCTGGATATGGCACTATAAGGTGCTGTAACAATATCATCATCCAATGTTAATCCATCAACAATTTCAATGAACTGGTTATCCTGAATTCCTGTTTTTACATTTCTCAGGTTAGCCGAACCTTCCGATACAACAAAAACAACTTCTCTAAATTCATCTGCAACAATTTTTTCAGAAGCATTTGTAGTATCTGTTGATGTTCTTGTAGTTACAGCTTCTATTGGGATGGTTAAAATATTGGGTTTAGTATTGGTTTGAATATCAACTGAAGCAGACATTCCCGGCCTAAACGGATTAGGATTATTATTTTTAATTAAATGCTTATATGAATCTTTTAATAACAATACTTTAACATCAAAGCTGGTTACCTGATCGGTTGTCATTCCGGAAACATTTGCTGAGTTTGCCATTTCGGTAACAATCCCTTTAAACTTTTCACCCAAATAGGCATCTATTTCAATTACAGCTGTATCGTTTAATTTTACTTTTACAATATCATTTTCGTTTACATCCACTTTCACTTCCATGCGGCTTAAATCAGCTATTCGAAGCATTTCAGTACCAGCCATTTGCATGGTTCCAACTACTCGTTCTCCAATTTCAACATTTAACCTGGAAACCGTACCGTCCATTGGCGCATAAATAGTGGCTTTTTGTAAATTCTCTTTGGCTTCTGACAATGTTGCTTCGGCACTTTGAATAGAAAATTTAGATGCTTCTATTGATTTTTTTGCTGCTGATAATTCTGCTTCAACCATTTCAAAAGACGATAAAGCAGTCTCATAATCAGCTTGTGATATCGTTTCCTGCTCCCAAAGAATTTTTGACCGTTCGTAAGCATTTTTAGTTTGTTTGTATTTTGCCTCAATTTGTTTTAAAAAGGCCTGGGCATTTGCATAATTTGCTTTTGCAGAATTTACTGAAGCCTCTGTACGATCTACAGCAGACAAATATATATCCGGTTTTATTTTTAATAACAAATCTCCTTTTTTTACTTTGTCTCCTTCTTGTATTTTTAATTCCACAATCTCTCCGGATACATCGGGTGAAATCTTTACTTCGGTTTCAGGTTGTATTTTTCCACTTGCCGTTACTATTTCGGTAATGGTTCTTGTGGAAGGATTTTCTGTACTTACTTTAATCGTAATTTCGCCGCCAAACCACCCGGCTTTTTTACCTATTACAGCAAAAACAACAAGTACGACAGCCGCTACTAGCAAATATTTCAGAAGTTTATTACTTTTCATAATATGGTTAAATTTAATTATATAAGTCTATGATTGCATCGATGTAAAATAACCTTTTGTACGCAAATAAAAAACCAAATTTAAAAAATCTATTAATTTAAATCGCTAAATTGTACTTTTTTAAAAATATTATCTTATAATTGAGTCTTTAATATTAGAATATTAGAACCAAGATAATTATTCATTATGTCTATTTTTAGTAGATTATTTAATGCTTTCATAAAATTATTCGGACATAAACGCAATATTATAAATCTTCTTCTTATTCAAACCATCATTATTATTGCCATTATTCTTTTAGCTGTTGGCTATTTTGGGATATACAACGAATATTCTACCTACACAAAAATTAACGAAAGAATCCACAAAAACCATATCGAAACGCATAAAAGTTTAGTTAAAAATGAGACTCTTAAAGCGGTTAATTATATTTATTATAAAATTCAGGAAACCGAAGCTAAACAAAAAGAACGACTTAAAAGTAGCGTTTATATGGCTCATTCGTTAGCCAAAAGCATTTATGATCAAAATAAGAATCAAAAATCGGCGAATGAAATCAAACAAATGATTAAAGATGTTTTGCGTCCCATCCGTTTTGATCATAAAGATAGCTATATATTTATCGGGGACCTTAATGGTTACGATGTATTATATCCAACAGCTCCTCATCTTGAAGGGAAATATATTTATGATTTACAAGACGATATGGGCAATTATATTATGCGGGATGAGATAAATATGGTTAAAACCCAAAAAGAAGGTTTTGTTACCGGTTATTGGAAAAGACCCGGATATGATGATAATATAACCCATAAAAAAACGTCTTTTGTAAAACTTTTTGAACCCTACAACTGGTATATTGGAACCGGTGAATATGTTGAGGATTTTGAGAAAGAAGTACAAAAAGAGGTTTTAGAAAGACTTTCAAAAATTCGATTTAGCCAAGAGGGCTATATTTTTGTTAACACTTACAACGGAGATGCATTAATTAAGGATGGCAAGATAATAACCCAAAAAATTAATCTGTGGGATTATAAAGATCCAAATGGAGTAAAAGTTATTCAGGAAGAAAGAAAAGCGGTAAAAAATCCTGAGGGTGGATATATTTACTATTCGTGGAAAAAATTAAATTCTGACGAAATTGTTCCCAAGATGTCGTATGTAAAAGGAATTCCTGTATGGCAATGGATGGTTGGTGCAGGAATTTATTTCGAAAACATCAACCCCATATTAAACCAACAAAAAACAGCACTTAAACAAACCATACAAAAAAATATACTAACGATTATTATTGTTTTTGGAGCCGTTCTTACCTTTCTGTTTGTTTTTAC
The DNA here is from genome assembly GCA_964635605.1 of uncultured Bacteroidales bacterium. Taxonomy (GTDB): domain Bacteria; phylum Bacteroidota; class Bacteroidia; order Bacteroidales; family UBA12077; genus UBA12077. The sequence continues at coordinate 19,668 of CAZWPU010000007.1, forward strand.
TTATTTTTTATCAAAAAAAGCAAAAGCCAATGTTAATTCATTCTTAGATTTTTTTAAAAATGCCTCGCAAAACCTTGAAAAAATTGATGAATCTAAACTTGATTTTTATGAGTTTAAAATGATTGCCCGGTCGGCAAATAAAATGATTCATGAAATAAAAATTTCCCAGGATAAGAAAAAAGAGGACGAAGCAATTTTTGAAAGACTCTTTGAAAGCTCACCTGAAGCTATTGCTTTAATTGGTAATAACGGAAAAGTAATAAAAGTAAATCAGGGATTTACAAACTTGTTTGGATTTACAAAAGACGAATTAATAAATAAAAATTTAGATGATTTTATTGTTCCGGTAGAATTAAAAGATCAGGGAAAAGAATATCATAACAAAATTATGAAAGGGCTTGATATTGAAGCCGAAGAAATAAGAATAAAAAACAATCAATCAAAAGTTTTTGTTTCTATCCTTTCCACACCTATTACGTTTAAAAAAAACCAATTAGGTGTTTATGTTATTTACAGGGATATTACCCAGCAAAAGGAAACAGAAAGAATATTGCATGAAGCTAAAACAAGAGCCGAAGAATCGGATCGATTAAAATCGGCCTTTTTAACCAATATGTCGCATGAAGTTCGTACTCCCATGAATGCCATTACGGGTTTTTCTAATTTAATCCTCAATAGAGATCTTTCTGAAAAAAACAAAATCGAATATTTAACTATTATCAATCAAAGCAGTAATACCCTGTTAGAAATTATTGATAATATTATTGATGCTTCTAAAATAGAAGCAGAAAATTTAGTGATAAACAAAGTAAAGTGTAACATCAATACAATACTTAACGAACTTTATATCGATGTAAATCAACAAAAAAAAGAATTGGGATTGAAAAATGTTAAAATAAAATTAACCAAAGGTATTCAAACTAATTCTTTAGAAATTATTACCGATCCGAAACGATTTAAACAAATTTTTTCAAATCTGCTGGATAATGCATTAAAATTTACCGAAAAAGGCTTTGTTGAATTTGGCTACACAATAGAAGATAATAATCTTTTATGTTTTGTGAAAGATACCGGAATAGGTTTTGCAAAAGATCAATCAAAATTCATATTTGAACCATTTAGACAGGCCGACGATTCTTCAACCCGTAAATATGGAGGCACCGGGCTTGGATTAACGTTGGCAAAAAAGCTGGTAGAGTTATTAGGGGGAGAAATAAACGTTGATGTAGAAAGAAACAAAGGAGCAAATTTCTATTTTAACATCCCTTTTGAGTTCTCTAAAAAAGAAATAGAAATAAACATGTTCATTCCCAATAAAATTAACTGGAGAGATAAAAAAATTCTGATTGCTGAAGATGTAGAAACCAATTATCAATTTTTACATACATTGTTAAAAAAGACCAGCGCAACTGTTTCTTGGGCAAAGAATGGTGAAGAGGTAGTACAAATGATCAAAAAAAATAAAAATTATGATCTTATTTTAATGGATATTCAAATGCCAAAAATGAACGGACATAAAGCCTTTAATCACCTAAGAAATCTTGGGATAAACATTCCGGTAATAGCACAAACAGCATATGCCATGGATAGCGATATAAACGAAATTAAAAACTTAGGATATAACGATTATATTATCAAGCCCATTGAAATCAATAAATTATTCGAAAAAATAACAAAGTACCTTGATTAGTTGGCTATGGCAGAAAAAATAATGTATGTTGAGGGAGTAGGAAATGTTAAATTTCGAAAAAATAAACGATCAAAAAACATAAGCATATCTATGCGTCCGGGAAGAGGGATAATGGTTACCTTTCCCTTTTTTGTGAGTTATAATTCGGCAAAAAAAATAGCAGAACAAAAGAAAGAGTGGATAAAAACACAACAGCCCAAAATTGATGCTATTGAAAACAAATCGTCATTTTTTTCTGAAAAAACAATATTTAAAACCAGAAGCAGAAAATTAGAAATAAGCAAACATCACGAGAGCTCAATAAAAACAACCATAACCAACCATGCAATTGAAATTAAGTATCCAGCCAATGAAAACATTCAATCAAAGCAGGTTCAACAAACGATAAAAAATTCCATTATTGAAGCCTTAAGATTTGAGGCTAAAGAATACCTTCCCCAGAGAGTAAAACTTCTAGCTAAAAAATATAACTTTACCTATTGGAATATATATATTAAAAATAATAAAACCCTTTGGGGAAGTTGCTCAGGAGTAAACAACATTAACTTGAACTTACATCTTATTCGTTTACCCGACCACCTAATTGATTATATAATAATACACGAACTTTGTCATACGAAGGAAAAAAATCATGGTAAAAAATTTTGGAATTTAATGGACTCTATTTTGGGAAATGCAAAGTTATACTCTAAAGAACTGAAAAATTACTCCATTAATATCTATTAACATTAATTTGATTTTTTCTTAAAAAAATGTAAGTTTAACGGTTGTTTTCTAACCTGTTTGTACGATGAAAATAAATACTAAATTATTATTATATATTCTTTCAACTTCAATATTAATTTTTATTGCGGTAATAGGATATATCACCATTAAATCGCAAAAACTAGCATTAACCGAAACACAAAATGTTGCACAAACCACGGCAAAAGAATATGCTAATATTATAAAAAGTGAACTCTCTGCTGATTTTAAGGCTGTAAAAACACTTGCTCAGGCTGGCCAGGCTTACCATACGTTACCCTGGGATAAATGGAATAATGTTTTTTTAGAGCAACAACGAAATGTTATCCTCGAAAATCCACATTTTTTGGCAGTAGCAACCAGCTGGGAATTACAATACATTAATCCCGAATGGGATAAACCGTATGGTCGATACCTTAACGGATGGGTAAGAGAAGAAGATGGAAGTATTCAGCAGCTGGAAGCAGAATTAAATACGGATGGCGATGTGTTTACAAGTAACTATTATAAAATGAAATCATCGGGGAAAGCAAAAATTATTGATCCTGAAATTTATAATTATTCCGATAACGAAGCCGACCAGTATTTAAACTCCAACATTTCAGCACCCATTAAATTGGGCAGTTCATTTATCGGGCTTGCAGGAGCCGATGTAGATTTACAACGATTTCAAAAAATTATTGAAGCAATAAAACCATTCGAAAACAGTTATGCATTTCTGCTTTCAAATAATTGCACCTATGTTGCCCATCCTGATAAAACGCTGATGGGACAATTAATGGTTGATCATAATGAAGATTTTTTTAAAACATATAATATCGCACAAAATGTTGCCGAAGGCGCATTTTTTTCATTTACCCATAAAAACAAACAAAAAGAAAAGCATTATTATGCCTTTGCCCCAATAAAAATTCAAAGTATTGAAACCCCTTGGTCGTTAGTAATTGTAGTGCCTAATAAGGTAATTACATCAAAAGCAAATAAAATATTAATTAATGCACTAATCGTTAGTTTAATTGGATTTATAGTACTAACCCTTGTCGTTTGGTATATTGCACAAAACATCACAAATCCAATAATAAAAATTACCGAAACCCTAAAAATTCTATCCCAGGGAAAAATCGATAAGTCATTAATAATTGAAGCAAAAACCAAAGATGAAGTAGGTGAAATGACGCTGGCATTAAACACATCAATCAAAGGGTTAAACAAAAAAGCAGCATTTGCCAGTGAAATTGGTGCTGGCAACATTGATACACAACTCGAACTGTTAAGCAAAGAAGACAAACTTGGTCAATCTCTTATCGAAATGAGAGAAAGTTTGAAAAAGGCAAGAGTTGAGGAAGAAAAAAGAAAAGAAGAAGATGAAAAACGCCGATGGGCAAACGAAGGACTGGCAAAATTTGCTGATATTTTACGCCAAAACAATGATGATTTATCCGTCTTGTCGATGAACATTATTAAAAATTTAGTTCGCTATCTTAATGTCAATCAAGGTGGATTATTTATTTTAAACGACCAGGATGAATCCCAAAAAATATTAGAGCTTTTAGCCGCTTTTGCTTTTGACCGGGAAAAATATCTTACCCGACAGGTTGAGCTTGGCGAAGGGCTAGTAGGTACTTGTGCATTAGAAAAACAAACCATCCACCTAACAGAAATTCCTCAAAATTATGTTAACATCGTATCAGGACTAGGCGGTTCAAACCCAAACAGCTTACTACTGATCCCTTTAAAAATTGAAAACGATATTCTTGGTGTAATAGAAATGGCGTCCTTTAAAAAGTTCGAAAAACACGAAATTGAGTTTGCAGAATCTGTTGCAGAAAGTATTGCATCAACACTGAGGTCGGTTCAAATTAATATCAAAACTTCCGAGTTACTTGAAAAATCACAACAACAAGCAGAAGAAATGGCGGCCCAGGAAGAAGAAATGCGACAAAACATGGAGGAATTACAAGCTACACAGGAAGAAGCCTCCCGCAGAGAGAATGATTTAAATACAATGATAAATGCCATTGATCATTTTCTGGTAAAAGCAGAATTAAACCCAGAGGGAAAATTTATAAATGTAAATGATTTATTCTTATCTACTTTCGGATATACTAAAAATAAAATTATCAATCAAAGCATAGAAAAATTAATTCCTGACCAAGAATTAACCCGCTTTCAAAAAATTTGGGAAAGAATTGTAAATGGAAAACCACATAACGAAATTTTTAAACAAAAATCCAAAAAAAACGAAACCTTATGGCTGATAACTTCATATACACCAATATATGATGAAG
>CAZWPU010000008.1:0-23961 GCA_964635605.1 uncultured Bacteroidales bacterium
CCTTAATTATCAATAATTTCAAAGAACGTATTATATTAACATCAAAACAATAGTGTCATGAAATGATTTATGATCGTCATAGGGTTTTTATTTCATTCTAAATCAGGGTATGAAGATACAATTATAATTTTTTTAATTGAAATGGATGATGAAATTAATGTCTTTTCTGATAGTATAAAAAAATCCGAAGTTTATAACTTCGGATTTTTTTATAATTTTTGAACAAATGATTAATTAGTCTTATACTCAAACTTTACTTTCGATAATTCTTCGTTGGCTTTAACAATTTTTGTTTTTAGGTTTTTTTTATATTCCTCTAAAACTTTTTTCAGGTTTTTGTCTCCGGCAGCAAGAATTTGTGCAGCTAAAATACCAGCATTCTGAGCTCCGTTAATACCTACTGTGGCAACGGGTATCCCGGGAGGCATTTGTACAATGGCTAATAACGAATCCATTCCGTCTAACGAAGCATTTATAGGAACTCCAATAACCGGAAGGGTAGTCATTGCTGCAATAACACCGGGTAAATGAGCTGCCATACCTGCACCAGCTATAATTACTTCTATACCCCTATCTTTTGCCCCTTGGGCAAATTTTTCTACTTCTTCGGGGGTACGATGTGCCGATAAAGCATTAATTTCGAAAGGAATTTTAAAATCATTTAAAATTTTTGCCGCTTTTCCCATTACTGGCAGGTCTGATGTGCTGCCCATGATAATACTAACTTTTGCTTTCATGCTAATTTGAATTTTTTAAGGCCGATTAAAATTATTTTAGAACATTAATTTGTATTTTCGCAGAATATTTTCAACGTTTACAAAGGTAAGAAATAAACGATTATTTTTATAAGAATGTTCATTTGGCTTCCAGAGCCGTAGAAAATTATTTTAGAAATGAAGCAAATTAAATTAAAAGATAAAGTTTTTGAAGTATCAATCCCTTCTAAGAAAATTCATCAATCAGTAACTAAAGTTGCTCAAAAAATAAATCAGGATTATAAGGATAAACATGTACCACTTTTTATCAGTATCCTTAATGGATCTTTTATGTTTACTGCCGATTTATTAAAGCAAATTGATTTTAATTGTGAAATAACATTTCTAAAACTTTCTTCTTATCATGGAACAACAACAACGGGTAATGTAAAACAGTTGATTGGTATTAACGAAAAAATAAGCGGACGTGATATTATTGTTCTTGAAGATATTGTAGATACAGGGATTACATTGGAACAAATTGTAAAAGAGCTCAATAAATTTGGAGCTAACAGTGTAAAAATTACTACCTTGCTTTTAAAACCCGAAGCCTATGATAAAGATATCGCTATTGATTATGTAGGAATGGAAATTCCTAATGATTTTATTATTGGGTATGGCTTAGATTATGATGGGTTAGGAAGAAACTTACCGGATATTTACACCTTAAAAAGTTAATCACCTTTATGGTAAATATTGTTTTATTTGGCCCGCCCGGGGCAGGGAAAGGTACGCAATCGAAGAAGATAATCGCAAAATACTATTTACAACATATTTCTACCGGTGAGATTTTGCGTAAAGCAATTGCAGAAAAAACTCCCTTAGGAATTAAAGCACAAAGTCATATTGATGAAGGGTATTATGTTCCTGATGAGATGGCCGTTGATATTATTAAACATGAATTAGAAAAATATCCACAGACTGAAGGTTTTATTTTTGATGGTTTTCCACGAACCATAAATCAAGCAAATCAGCTTCAACAAATTTTATCTGAACTAGGAGCAAAAATTAATGTAATGATTTCGCTCGAAACCGACGAAAAAGTAATCATTGAGCGTTTAGTCCAAAGATATCATGAGTCGGGAAGACCCGATGATCAAAGACTAGACATTATAAAAAAAAGGATTGCTATTTATAATAGCAACACTAAAATTGTAAAAGATTATTATAAAAAAAAGGGAAAATGCGAATCGGTTTGCGGAATTGGTGAAATTGATGTTATCTTTGATAAAATTTGTTCAATCATTGAAAGATATAAATAGATGACAGGTTCTAATTTTGTTGATTATGTAAAAATATTTCTCCGCTCGGGTAAAGGGGGAGCAGGCTCTCCGCATTTGCATCGCGAAAAGTTTGTACCTAAAGGTGGGCCTGACGGAGGCGATGGTGGCCGTGGCGGACATATTATTCTTAAAGGAAATGCCCAGTTATGGACCTTGTTACATTTAAAATATCAAAAACATATTTTTGCCACTAGCGGACAAGCTGGTGGTAGCGCCCAGCGAACCGGGGCCGATGGGAAAGATGTAATCGTAGAAGTTCCTTTGGGAACGATCGCAAAAGGTGCTGAAACCGATGAATTGTTAGCCGAAATTACTGAAGATCAGCAGGAGCAAATTTTGCTCCAAGGGGGCCGTGGAGGATTAGGAAATACCCATTTTAAATCATCTGTAAATCAGACTCCAAGATATGCCCAGCCCGGCGAAGATGGAAATGAAGGATGGTTTGTTTTGGAATTAAAAATTCTGGCCGATGTGGGGTTGGTTGGTTTTCCCAATGCAGGAAAATCCACCTTGCTCTCCGTGGTATCGGCTGCAAAACCCAAAATTGCCGATTATCCGTTTACAACACTCGTACCGAACCTGGGAATTGTACAATACCGGGATATGCAATCTTTTGTAATGGCCGACATTCCGGGGATAATCGAAGGTGCTCACGAAGGGAAAGGCCTCGGACATCGTTTCTTACGTCATATTGAAAGAAATGCTATGCTTCTTTTTATGGTTCCCTGCGATAGCGATGATATTAACACTGAATATAAAACGCTTCTTTCAGAAATTGAAAAATATAATCCTGAATTATTAGATAAAAAAAGGGTGCTGGCGATTACCAAATCCGATATGCTTGATGATGAATTAATGCAAGAGATGAAGAAAGATTTACCAAAAATTCCTTATCTCTTTATTTCATCTGTGGCACAAAAAGGAATTCAGGAATTGAAAGATTTGATTTGGAAACTACTTCATTCGAATTAGATATATGTTAGAAGTATTGAAAAACTTAGATACACAACTTTTTATTTTTTTAAATGGATTAAATTCTCCTTTTTGGGATCAAATCATGTGGTGGTTTTCCGGGAAGTATTTTTGGCTTCCCATGTATATACTTATTATTGCATATATCATCTATAAACAAAGATGGAAAGCAATCATAACATTATTATTTATTGCTTTGGTGGTAACATTAGCCGACCAAATTTCAGTACATGCGTTTAAAGAGGTTTTTCAACGGCTGCGCCCATGCCATAATCCTGAACTACAAGATATTGTTCATTTGGTAAATAATAAATGTGGAGGGCAGTATGGGTTTGTATCTTCGCACGCAGCTAATACTTTTGCCGTGGCCTTTTTTCTGAAAAAGATGTTCGACCAAAAACAGTTTTCAATTTTTATTATTTTTTGGGCTGTAATTGTTTCCTACAGTCGTATATATTTAGGTGTTCATTACCCGCTTGATGTAATTGGTGGTGCTGTTTTAGGCACTTTAATCGGGATACTGGTTTTTTATCTTTATCGATATACTTCAAAAAAATTATCAAACAAATTTAATTGCTGATTGTTATTCTTCTTAATTCTTTAATCATTAAACGAACAATAATTTTATTATGCTTTGTATAAAAAATCCGGAAACTAATCCATATTTCAATCTGGCAGCCGAAGAATATGTACTTAAAAATTTTAATGATGACTGTTTTATGCTATGGCGAAACAGGCCTTCAATAATTGTTGGCAAGCATCAAAACACCCTGGCCGAAATAAATATCGATCATGTAAAAGAGAAAAATATAGATGTAGTACGAAGGCTGTCGGGCGGAGGAGCTGTTTTTCATGATTTAGGCAATCTGAATTTTACCTTTATTAAAAATGTTAATAACGAAAGCAATTTAGTTGATTTTAAAAAATATACCCAACCTGTTATTGATGTACTGAAACATCTGGGTGTGGATGCCAAATTTGAGGGGCGTAACGATATTATGATTAACGGACGAAAAGTATCTGGTAATGCCGAGCATATTTTTAAACGGAGAGTGCTGCATCATGGAACGCTATTGTTTTCATCCGTAATGGCCGATTTGTCGAAAGCGTTAAAAGTTAATCCTCTAAAATATCAAGACAAAGGGGTAAAATCGGTACGAAGCCGTGTAACTAATATTAGCGAACATTTACCCGAAAAAATGTCTGTTATGGAGTTTCATGATAAAATTTTTGATTTTATGGTGAGCTCAGAGAAAAATGCTGTATTATATGAATATACAGATGAGGATATTGAAAAAATTAATCAATTAGTCGAGAAAAAATATAATACCTGGGACTGGAATTTTGGTTACTCTCCAAAATATAATTTCGAGAAACTTATCAGAACCAATGGAGGAAATTTGGAGATACATTTAAATGTTGAAAAAGGAATCATTACAGACCTGAAAATTTATGGTGATTTTTTTGGTGAAAAAGATATTGTAGATATTGAAGAATTACTTAAAAATATTAGACATCAAGAAGAGGAAATTCGAAAAGTTTTAAAAACAATTGATTTTGAAAAATATTTTTATAATATTTCAATTAACGAATTTTTATCTACTTTGTTCTAACTCTTTGAATTGAGGGATCTGTTTTTTTATTTCAATCTTGGTTTATTTTAATTACTGTTGACTTGGGTTAATATTATTTGTATTTTTAATTGAAGATTTCTTCCACTCTCTCTGAAATTTTGATTCAAGATAATTTAAAACCTAAAAAACCAGGATTATGTATAAAAAAATTATTGTTTTATGTTTGTTATTGTTACCCATATTATTTACAACCTGTAAAAATAAAACAGAAAAACAGCAAACCCAAAAGCAGAAAAAAATAGACAAATTATTAGCCAATTATGCTGATGTTGAGCTAACTACTGATTTGAGTGTTTTAAGCGAAAATCAGAAAGAGATGATTCCATTATTATTTGAAGCCGCCAAAATTATTGATGAATTATACTGGATTCAAACCTGTGGAAATAAAGAAAAATATTTAAAATCTATTCCCGACGAAAAATTCAAAGAATATTTTTATATCAACTATGGGCCGTGGGACAGGCTTAATGGAATGCAACCTTTCATTGATTGTGTAGATCCTAAACCGGATGGTGCCAATTTTTATCCTGTTGATATGACCTATCAGGAATTTGACACTTTTGATGACCTTACAAAATTTGATTCATACACCCTTTTACGTAGAAATGAAGTAGGTGGACTCAAAACGTTTCCTTATCATGAAGCTTATAAAAATAAATTAGTAAAAATTGCCGAGTTGATGAAGCAAGCTGCATCATTAGCCGAGGATAATAATTTTAAAAATTATCTTTTGGAAAGAGCCGAAGCACTCCTAACAGATGATTATTATCAAAGTAATATTGAATGGATGATGATGAAAGATAATATCCTTGATTTTATAGTTGGGCCTATTGAAGATATTGATGATAGGCTTTACTATTCTAAAGCGTCTTATCAATCAATGCTACTTGTTAAAGATATTGAATCGAGCAAAAACATGGAAAAGTATTCACTTTTAGTTCCATTTTTACAGAAAAATTTACCAGTTGATGAAAAATATAAAACTGAAATCCCTGGTGCCCTTTCGGATATTATGGTATATGATGTTATTTATTGCTCGGGAAACTGGAATGCGGGAAGTAAAAAAATAGCGATTACTTTACCACGAGATGGAAGAGTTCAATTAGCAGTAGGAAGCCGTAAATTACAATTTAAAAATGTGATGGAAGCAAAATTTGAAAAAATTTTAAAACCTATTGCCCACTTACTTATTGATAAAGATCAAAGAGAGCATGTAAAATTTGATGCATTTTTTCAAAACACTATGTTTTATGAAGTGGGTAGTGCTTTGGGAATTAAAAATATGGTTACCCAGGAAGGTACCGTCCGAGATGGATTAAAGGAACAATATAATGTTATTGAAGAGTGTAAAAATGATATTTTAAGCTTATTTTTTCTGACTAAACTTCATAAAATGGGCGAGCTGCCCGAAACAGATCTTATGGATAATTATGTTACCTATATGGCTGATATTTTTCGTTCGGTACGATTTGGGATTTCTAATGATCAGGGAGTTGCCAATATTATTAGGTTTTATTATTTTGAAGAAAAAGGAGCTTTTACAAGAAATAAGAAATCGGGTACTTATACCATTGATTTTGACAAAATGCAAAATGCCATGCTTCAACTGGCCGAAGAGATTTTAGTAATACAAGGAAACGGAGATTATGAAAAGGCTAAAAAAATGATTGAAGAGAAGGGATATATTCGTGATGAGCTATTAGAGGATTTATATAGAATTCAAAAAGAACAAATTCCCAAAGATATTGTATTTAAACAAGGGCTAGATGTCCTTGGTTTAGAAGAATAATAAAAAAGGGAGAGTTTTTTCTCCCTTTTTTATTGTTTCTTTTCCTCTTCTTTTTCTTCTTCTTCGGGTAATGGTTCATACCCATAAGCAATACCTTCTATATAATAGGTGGGAGCTTCTCCAAAACCACCCACAGATTCTTCTTTTGTTATAAGAACTATTAATCCGCCTAAGTTTGCAGCTTTCTTTTGAATACGTATCGTTGCACTTTTTTTAGCTGATTTTGCATTCCGGCTACCTGCCGACGAGCGTGCATCAACTTTGCCTCGTTCGTATAAGCCAGTAACATCATCTTTGTTATCGGTAACAATTACGGTTTTCCAGCTGCCTTCATCAACCATCATAAAAACAGGTTTATTAAATACCTCTATCCGACCATTACTGAATATGATTTTTTGTATTTGCTTTCTTTCCAATACAATTGTTTCATCAGATTCTTGTTCTTTATAACGTACCGTAGCTGCCGAAATGTTTTTTACCTCAACAATTTTTTTTCTTCCACCCAAAAGATAAATGGTATCTAAATTCGTGGTTTCATCCTCCTGAGAAAATGAAGGTAAACTAATGAATACTATAAAAAATATGATAAGTATGGTTTTTATTTTCATAATTAATGCTGTTTTTTTATGCTCAAAAGAGCATGTGAAATTAATAAGTTATCATTAAATAATCAAAAAATATACCATTTTTACAATTCTTTTATTTTGAAAAAAATAATGCCAGTCTAAATCTATTGTTTTATTAAAAACGATTTTAAAAATGTATTTTTGAAGAGTAATAACTAATCTGTTTATAAAAAAATGATTCAAAAAGTTTTTTGTTCCGTTTATATTTGGATTATCGTATTGTTAACGGTGCTATTCCTTTCGCCAATATTTTTAGCCATTTGGTTATTTACTTTTTGGTTCGATAAGCGGCTTTATTTTTTGAATTGTTTTTCGATTTTTTGGGGAAGCTTGTATACCAAACTTATACCTTGGTGGAATGTTCATGTTGTAGGAAAAGAAAAAATTAATAGAGATACGACATATATTATCATAGCCAATCATCAATCGATAGAGGATGTTATTGTTATGTATCGATTAGTGGTCCCTTTTCGATGGGTTTCTAAGGCAGAGGTTTTTAAAATTCCGGTTTTTGGTTGGCTTATGCGATTAAAAGGGGATATAAAATTGTTAAGAACAAGTAAAGCCAGTATAAAAAAGATGATCATCGATGGAGAAAAAGTCCTTAGGATAGGTTGTAATATGATTATTTTTCCTGAAGGAACACGTGCTAAAGATGGCCGGTTGGGAAATTTTAAAGAAGGAGCATTCCGATTAGCCCAAAAAACAAAACGTTCTGTTTTACCAGTTATTATTTCAGGAACAGTTCCCGATATTTTAAATCGTTATGGTTTGTTCTATGGTAAACATAAAGTAAGTCTTAAGGTATTAGATGAAATACCTTACGATAAATTTTGTGATTTGGAAGTAAAAGATTTTGCTCGAAAAACACGCGACATTTTTGAAAAAGAACGATTAAAAACAGAAGGATAAACAATGCCTGATTCGGGAATAAAAAATATTTATAAAGAGAGAATTAACGATTTTAAAAAAAAAGAGTCCAGCATTAAACAAAGAATTTTATGGCTTGGATTATTACGTTTTGTTTCTTTTGTCCTATTTTTCGTTGGAGTTATTTTTACGATAAAAGAATTTTCATGGATTAAAATAACCGTATCTGTTGTATGGCTTGTTGTATTTTGGGGTCTGATTGTTATTCATGTGGTTCATAATCAGAATATTAAATTGGTGCAGAATTTAATACAAATAAACAAGCAAGAGCTTAAAGCATTGAGTTATGATTTTACTACATTTAATAATGGAGAACAGTTTATTCATCGGGATCATGCCTATGCATATGACTTGGATTTATTTGGCGAAGGTTCTCTATTTCAATGTTTAAATCGGTCTTTTACACAAGCAGGAAGAACATTTTTAGGCAATAGGTTATTAAATCCCTTGCTTGACAAACAAAAAATTGAACATACACAACAAGCTGTTCAGGAGCTATCCGAAAAAATTGATTGGCGTCAGTATTTGCAAGCTACCGGCAAGTTAGTACAAATTTCACCCGATGATAATCAGAAAATTAAATTATGGGTTAAAGCACCTGACTATTTCATCAATAAATGGTATTATAAAGTGATTGTTTGGGCCTTGCCATTGTTAACTATCTCTTCGCTATTCTTGTTAATATTAGGATGGCTACATTATTCGGTATTTGCTTTCTTGGCTTTATCCCAGTTGTTCTTTGCCAGTGTTATCATGCGCCGTACGAATAAAGAACAACGACTAATTACTGAAGAAACAGCCATTTTAAAAAGCTATCATCAATTGATTCAAATAATTGAAAATTCTTCATTTAATAGCTTTGAACTTAATCAACTGCAACAAAAGTTTTATGTAAATAGTAATAAACAACCTGCCAGTAATATTTTAAAGAAACTTACCCGTATTATTGATGCTTTTGATTCGCGTTTAAATTTAATCGTAGGGTTATTGTTAAATGCCACGTTAATGTGGGATTTGTTATCGTTAATGCGGTTAGAAAAATGGAAAAAACAGTATGGAGATAATATTTCGCGATGGATTAATGCTATTGCTCAGTTAGATGCATTTTGCAGTATGGCAAATTTTAGATTTAATTATCCGGAGTATATTTTTCCTCAAGTAGCAAACCAACTTGTTATAGAAGCTAAAGAACTCGGGCACCCACTAATTTTTCCCGATAAAAGAGTAGATAATGATTTTAGAATCGATAAACCAGGACAAATAAACATTATAACCGGAGCGAATATGGCCGGGAAAAGTACTTTCCTGAGAACGGTTGGTGTTAATTTAATTTTAGCTATGAATGGCCTGCCGGTTTGTGCAAAACAGTTTAACTTTAGCTTGATGCATCTTTTTTCAGGGATGCGTACTTCTGATTCGTTAAAAGAAAACGAATCCTATTTTTATGCCGAATTAAAAAGGTTAAAACAAATCATTGATGAATTAAAATCGGGAAAGGAAATGTTTATTCTTTTGGATGAAATATTAAAAGGAACAAATTCTGTTGATAAGGCCAAAGGTTCGTGGAAATTTGTAGAACATTTAATTAAGCTTAACGCAACAGGTGTGATTGCTACTCACGATTTAACATTGTGTGAGTTGGAAAACCAATATTCCGCAAAAATAAAAAATCAATGTTTTGAAGTGGAAATTAGCGGACAGAAAATATTTTTTGATTATAGATTACGAAATGGAATAACAAAAAATATGAATGCTTCGGTATTAATGCAGCAAATGGGTATCTTTCCCTGTTGATAACTTTTCAACAACTTTGTACTTTATATTATAATTAGTTTTTATTTATTTTGCATCATTTAACTATTTATTAACAGTTTTTTGCAGAAGCTTGTTGATAAACAAATTTATCAGGGAATTTTCTTTTGGTTATCTTTACGAAAATTTAGCATAAATGACGGCAAACTATACAGAAGACAGCATTCGTACGCTCGAGTGGAAGGAACATATCCGAAAACGTCCCGGGATGTATATTGGTAAATTAGGCGATGGCTCATCTCCTGATGATGGAATCTATGTATTACTCAAAGAAGTAATGGATAACTCTATCGATGAGTTTATGATGGGATTTGGCAAAATAATTGATATTGAGGTTACAGATAATAGTGTAAGAATAAGAGATTATGGACGCGGAGTGCCATTAGGAAAATTATTAGATATTTCTTCAAAAATGAATACCGGTGCCAAATACGATTCAAAAGTCTTTAAAAAATCTGTCGGATTAAATGGAGTAGGTATAAAAGCGGTAAATGCTCTTTCCGAAAATTTTCGTATCGAAGCTTATCGTGAAGGTGAAAGAAAACAAATAGAGTTTGAAAGGGGAAGTGTTGTTTTAGATGCTCAGGTTCAGCCAACGAAGGAGAAAAACGGAACCATGGTTTCTTTTGAGCCCGATAAAGATCTTTTTGGCAATTATCACTACATGAAAGAGTATGTAGAATCAATGGTAAGAAACTATGTTTACCTCAATTCCGGATTGGTTATTCGATTAAATGGTGAGAAATTTTACTCTAAGAACGGATTGCGTGATTTATTGGAAGAAAATATGAGCTCCGATGGAGTTTATCCAATTATTCATATTAGAGGAGATGATATTGAAATTGCAATAACCCACGGAAATCAATATGGTGAAGAATATTACAGCTTTGTAAACGGTCAACATACTACTCAGGGAGGAACCCACTTGGCCGCTTTTCGTGAAGCTTATGTTAAAACTATTCGCGATTATTATCGAAAAGATTTTGAACCTTCTGACATACGCATGTCAATTGTTGCGGCTATTAGTCTTAAGGTGGAGGAGCCGGTTTTTGAATCGCAAACAAAAACGAAACTCGGGTCAAAAAATATTTCTCCCAACGGAGTATCTATTCGTAATTTTATTAGCGATTTTTTAAAAAATGAGTTAGATAACTACCTGCACAGAAATCAGGAAATAGCAGATATCCTGTTAAAAAAAATTCACGAATCGGAGAAAGAACGAAAAGCTATTTCGGGTATCAAAAAACTGGCAAAACAACGAGCCAAAAAAGCCAGTTTACATAACCGCAAACTTCGCGATTGCAGGGTTCATTATAACTCAAACGATGAGCGAAAAAACGATACCATGATTTTTATTACCGAGGGAGACTCAGCTAGTGGTTCTATTACTAAATCGCGCGATGTAAACACACAAGCGGTTTTTAGTTTAAAAGGGAAACCATTAAACACGTATGGATTAACCAAAAAAATTGTTTACGAAAACGAAGAATTTAATTTATTGCAAGCTGCCTTAAATATTGAAGAAGGGATTGAAAACTTACGATATAAAAGTGTTATTGTGGCTACTGATGCTGATGTTGACGGAATGCATATCCGGTTGTTATTATTAACATTCTTTTTGCAGTTTTTTCCTGACCTGGTTAAAAACGGGCATTTGTTTATCCTTCAAACACCTTTATTTAGAGTAAGAAATAAAAAAGAAACGTTTTACTGTTATAGTGAAGAAGAAAAGGACCAGGCGATAAAAAAATTAAAAAACAGTCCGGAAATAACGCGATTTAAAGGGCTCGGAGAAATATCTCCCGATGAATTTAAATATTTTATTGGAAAAGATATTCGGCTTGACCCGGTAAGGTTACGTCGCGAAGATGCCATAAATGATCTGCTGGAATTTTATATGGGTAAAAATACACCTGAAAGACAGGATTTTATTGTTGATAATCTTAATATTGATGTGATTGAAGAACGATAACCTGAATCGTAACAGATAGATGAAAAAAATATTTTAAATATTGGGGATACAGGAATGAGTACTGAGAATAAAGATAACCTTGAACAATCTGAAAATAACGAATTAGCAAAAGACACTAATACAGAAGGTAAAGAGAAATCAGGAGATGAATTGCATAAAATTATGCAGTTGTCGGGAATGTATAAAGACTGGTTTCTTGATTATGCGTCGTATGTAATTCTGGAACGTGCCGTACCTCATTTGCATGATGGGTTAAAGCCTGTTCAGCGTAGGATATTGCATGCGATGAAAAGGCTTGATGATGGACGGTACAATAAAGTAGCTAATATTATTGGTTATACCATGCAGTATCACCCTCATGGAGATGCTTCCATTGGCGATGCTTTGGTTCAATTAGGGCAAAAAGATATCCTTATTGATACACAAGGTAACTGGGGAAATACCCTTACCGGCGATAGTTCAGCAGCTCCCAGATATATTGAAGCCCGGTTATCAAAATTTGCCCTGGATGTTGTTTTTAACCCCAAGACAACCGAATGGAAAAGATCGTACGACGGACGAAATGAAGAACCAGTAACGTTGCCCATTAAGTTCCCATTACTGTTAGCTCAGGGTGTTGAAGGTATTGCCGTTGGACTGGCTTCTAAAATATTACCCCATAATTTTAATGAGTTAATCGATGCCTCGATTGCTTATCTTAAAGGAAAAGAATTTGAATTATTTCCTGATTTTCCAACAGGTGGAATAGCTGATTTTAGTAAGTATAACGAAGGTCTAAGGGGTGGGTCTGTTAAAGTTAGAGCTAAAATTGAAAAGGAAGATAAAAAAACATTAAAAATAACCGAACTTCCATTTGGTAAAACAACCCAAAGTTTAATCGATTCTATTCTTAAAGCCAACGAAAAAGGAAAAATTAAAATACGTAAAATCGACGATAATACAGCCGAGCATGTAGAAATTTTAATCCACCTTCCCGCAGGAACCTCACCCGATCAAACTATTGATGCATTGTATGCTTTTACCGATTGTGAGGTGTCTGTTTCTCCCAATGCATGTGTGATTAAAGATGCTAAACCACTGTTTATAGGGGTAACCGAAATGCTTAAAATTTCAACCAATAGTACGGTTCAATTGCTTAAGCGTGAGCTGGAAATAAAAATGGCTGAGCTTAAGGAATCATGGCATATGTCGTCGCTCGAGAAAATATTTATCGAAAATAAGATTTATCGCGATATTGAAGAAAGTGAAACCTGGAAGAGTGTAATTGAAACCATTGATAAAGGATTGGAGCCTTTTAAAAAGATGTTGCTTAGGAAAGTCACTCGCGAAGACATTATAAAACTCACTGAAATTAAGATTAAACGTATTTCAAAGTATGATTCCAAAAAATCGGATGAAATAATCAGAGGCCTCGAAGGTGAAATGAAAGAGGTTCAAAATCATTTAGACAATATTATTGATTTTGCCATTAATTATTTTAAACAAATACGAAAAAAACATGGTGATGGGCGAGACCGAAAAACCGAATTACGAAATTTAGAATCTATAGAAGCTACACAGGTGGTTGTTGCCAACCAAAAACTTTATGTCGACCGACAGGAGGGTTTCATAGGGACATCGTTGCGTAAAGATGAATATGTGTGTGACTGTTCTGATATTGATGAGATTATTGTTTTTCTCCGCGACGGAAGTTATCTCATTACCAAAGTATCGGAAAAAACTTTTGTTGGTAAAGATATTATTCATGTAGCTGTTTTTAAACGAAACGATACCCGGACTATTTATAATGTAATTTATCGCGATGGGATAAATGGTAATATAATGGTAAAACGATGTGCGATTAAAGGGATCACTCGCGATAAAGAGTATGATATTACCAAAGGTACCAAGGGCTCGAAAATATTATATATGACAGCCAACCCAAACGGAGAAGCTGAGATTGTAAAAGTTTATTTACGGCCAAGGCCAAGATTAAAAAAACCGGTTTTCGAATTTGATTTTAGTGAACTAGCAATTAAGGGCCGTCAATCCATAGGGAATATTCTTACTAAATATGCAGTACACAAAATAGTACTTAAAGACGAAGGAGTATCTACTCTAGGTGGTAGAAAAATTTGGTTTGAAGAAGAGGTGCTTCGCCTAAATGATAATGCTCGTGGAATATATCTGGGTGAGTTTCATGGCGATGATAGAATTTTGGTGATTACAAAATCAGGCAAATACAGATTAACATCGTATGATTTAATGAATCATTTTGAAGATGATGTATTGTTTGTTGAAAAATTCAGACCCGATAAAATATTTTCGGCTGTTTATTACGATGCTGACCTTGAGTATTATTATGTTAAACGTTTTACCATAGATCCAACAGATAAGCTTACAAGCTTTATTGGCGATAATGAAGAGTCGCGCTTAATAAAAATTACTGAAGTTGAATATCCCAGACTTGAGGTGTCTTTTGGCGGCAAACACAAAAATCGTGATAGTGAGATAATTGAAATAGCTGATTTTATTGGTGTAAAAAGCTATAAAGCACGAGGTAAACGGTTGTCTAATTACGAAGTTAAAGTGGTTAAAGAACTTGAACCTTTAATTAAAGAAGACGAAGTAAAACCAAAAGAATCTACTGATGATGATCAAGACGATACATCACAAATGAGTTTGTTTCAAAATGGTAAAGATTAATCGGATTTTTTTAATTTTATGATTTAACCAAAAAAACCGATGATGAGAATTTTTTTAATTGGATTTATGGCTAGCGGAAAATCAACCATTGGGAAAAAATTAGCCAATAAACTGAATTTACCTTTTGTTGATTTGGATAATTATATTGAAGAAAAATTTAATACGACGATACGATTTTTAATGTATGAAAAAGGACAAGAAGAGTTTAGAGTTATTGAAAAAGAAGCATTATCTGAAGTTATTGAAAAATATAAAGATGCTATAATTTCTACAGGTGGAGGCACTCCTTGTTTCTTCGATAATATGGAAAGAATGCGTAAAAATGGTAGCATAATTTATCTAGAGATGGATGTTCCTACGCTGGTTAATCGCCTTCGCAATGCAAAAAAAGACAGACCATTAATTTGGGGCAAGTCAAAAGAAGATTTAACGATATATGCAAAGGAACTATTGAATAAAAGAAAATCAGACTATGAACAGGCTGATTTTAAAGTTAATGGTAAAAACTTAAACGATAAATTGTTGGTTGATTTAATAAATAAAGGAGTTTTTTCTGGCTAAATTTTAAAACCTAACACCAATACATCATCTACTTGAGGTTGATCTCCTTTCCAGTTAATGAAACTTTCGTATAAAATTTGTTTTTGTTCCTGAATATTTTTATCGTGAATTTCTAATAATAGTTCGCGTAGGTTTCCAATGCGAAATTTTTTACGCAAGGGGCCACCAAACTGATCGGCATATCCATCCGTAAACATGTAAAATAAATCACCGGGCAGTATATCGATTTTATGATTTGTAAAAGGTTTCATAGCTTTTGCGGAAATACCAACAGGCATGCGGTCTGCTTTAATAATTTCTAACATATGATCCCGAATAAAATACAAATGGTTATAAGCTCCGGCATATTCCAGTTTCATATTTTCATGATCGATAATTACCAGTGAGATGTCCATTCCGTCCTTTGCTTCCTCCAAACGATTAGAATGTACAAGGGTTTTTACTACTTTTTTACGCAAGCGGTTTAAAATTTCTGCCGGATTTAGTTCATGCTCATCAAAAACAATTTCATTTAAAAAATTAATACCTATGATACTCATAAAAGCTCCGGGAACACCATGACCTGTACAATCGACTGAAACTATAATCGATTTCCCATTAACTTCTGCAACCCAGTAAAAATCGCCACTTACAATGTCTTTGGGTTTGAACAAACAAAAACCATCGCGTAAAATTTTTTGCAAGGTAAGTTTATCCGGGAAAAGTGCAACTTGAATATGCTTTGCATATTCAATGCTATCGGTAATATCTTTATTTTGTCTTAAAATAAAATCGGTTTGCTTATCTGCAAACTCTTTTTGGCGTTGAATTTCGTCTCTCTGGGCTTCAATCTCATCTCTTTGTGTTTCAATTTCCTCATTCTGTTTTTGCATTTCTGCATTTTGCAATCGTAGAATTTGATTTTTATGTTTTCTATGAGCAATTATTTTGAGCAAAATTAATGCCTGTATAATAACAATGCCAATAGCTATTAATAAAATTATATTAATAGTTGATTTCTGCTTTTTTTGCTTATTAAGTAATTCAATTTCCTTTTGTTTCTTCTCTGTTTCGTACTTTATCTCTAACTCGGCAATTTCAGATTGTGTTTCCTCATTGATTCTTTTATTTTTTAATTGATAGAATTTTTCAAAATAAGCAAGTGCTTTTTGTGGTTGGTTAATTTCACGATAAATATTATACATTAACTCATATAACATTTCGAGAGTAACCTTATAACCCCCTAATTCGCAAATTGGAATTGCCTTTTGACAGTAATTTAAAGCCTGATTGTATTGTTCTAATTTATAATAAATTCCACCTAAGTTTAAATAGGAAGTTGATATACCTTCAGAATTATTTATTTTTTTTTCTATATCGAGCGATTTTTGATAGTAATTAAGTGCTTGTGACAATAAGTTTAAATGCTCATTTAATACGCCCAGATTATTGTAAACCCTATTTAAGCCAAGGGTGTCGTTAAATTTCTTATATATATCCATGGCTTTAGTATAATAATCTATCGCAAGAGGATAATTTTCCATTGCTCGAGATACAATCCCTAAGCTATTGTAAGCTTGTGCTATTTTTAACTTGTTGCCCCGTTTTTGGTGGTTTTCAAGGTAACTTGTAAAATATTTATGAGAGGTCTGTAAATTATCTTGATAAAAATGAGCTTCGCCTAATATTAAGTAACAATAATTAACTATATCTATACTATCATATTTTTCTCCTAAATGTAAAAATTCATTGGCTAGAAGAATTGCTTTTTCTGGTGCATTTGTAATATAATATTCAGATAGTGCATAATAGTATGGTATTTTTGATGTATCGGCAGGAATATTTTTCAGAATGGTTTCCAGAGAATCGGCATAATTAGTATTATGCTGTGCAAAAACCCTATAATCAGCAGTTTGTAATAATAGTATAACATAAATAATAAAAAAAGCTGGTAATTTTTTTTTCATATCAGCAACAAAAGGGTTGATACATTAATTATAATTTACGGATAAGTTCAGCAAAGGATACAATTTTATCCGTTATTTTTTTTTTGAAAAAATAAGTTTGATGATTGTGTTAAAAACCTTGACGAATTGATTCTTATGGTCTATGAATTGTTATAGTTGCTGTATTTTGTTTCTTAAGAGGAGATGAATTATTGTTAAGCGAATGATTGTAAATCGTGTAATTTTTTATATACACCCTTTAACTCAATTAATTCATCGTGTTTGCCTCGTTCAATAATTTTCCCCTCTTGTAATACGCAAATTTCATCAGCATTCCTTACGGTTGAAAGTCTATGAGCTATAACAATTGAGGTACGGTTTTCCATCAATTTAAATAATGCATCCTGTACCAGTTTTTCCGATTCGGTATCCAATGATGATGTAGCTTCATCTAAAATCATAATCGGAGGATTTTTTAGTACTGCACGGGCAATGCTAATACGTTGCCGTTGGCCACCGGAAAGTTTGCTTCCACGGTCGCCGATATTGGTTTGGTAGCCGTGTTCGGTTTGTAAAATAAATTCATGTGCATTGGCTACTTTCGCCGCAGCAATAATTTCTTCTTTCGAAGCTGTTTCCATACCAAAGGCTATGTTATTATAAATTGTATCATTAAATAAAATCGATTCTTGGCTTACAATACCCATTAAATTACGCAAATCCAGGATTTTTAAATCCTGAATATTAATACCGTCTATTTTTATTTTTCCTTCTTTGATATCGTAAAACCGCGGTAAAAGGTCAACTAAAGTTGACTTCCCCGAACCCGATTGACCTACTAAAGCAACTGTTTGTCCTTTATTTATGGTTAGGTTAATATCCTTCAGTACATAATCTTCAATGTATTTAAAACTAACATCTTTATATTCAATACAATCTTGGAAATCCTTTTTGGGTTTAGCATCAGATTTTTCAGTTATTTTAATATTTGCATCCAGTATTACTTCAATCCTGTCCAGCGATGCCAGTCCGCGTTGCACATTGTAATATACGGTTGAAAATTCTTTTGAGGGTGGAATAATTTGTGAAAAAACAACCAGAAAAAAGATGAAGGTTTGCGGGGTCATCATCGCGTCATTGTTTAAAACCATACTTCCACCATACCACATGATAATAACGATAACTACTGTTGCCATAAATTCACTAAACGGGCCAGCAAGGTCTTTTCTTCGCCAGATACGGTTCATTAAACGGGTATATGAATTGTTTTCCTTAACAAACCGGTCGTGGATTTTATTTTCGGTATTAAAAGCCTTGATAATTCTTAAGCCAAAAAGTGTTTCTTCAATATAAGATAAAATTAAACCTAATTGCGCCTGACCTTTCCCTGATTTTCGTCGTAATGATTTACCTATACGTCCAATTACTCCACCCGTAAAGGGTAAAAGGAGCAATACAAAAATAGTGAGGAATGGACTGGTCATAAATAAAACAAAAAGAAAGATAATTATTGTAATAGGTGCTTTTATGGCATTATTTAATGAACGCACAACAGACGCTTCAACTTCTTGAACATCACTGGTCATTCTTGAAATAATATCTCCTTTGCGTTCTTCAGTAAAATAAGAAAGTTGTAATCCTAATATTTTTTGGTTTAATTTATTTCTGATGTCACGAACTACTCCGTTGCGTAATGGTGCCATTACGTAATTGCTTGCATATTGCATGGATGTTTTGAGTAGCACAAAGAAGATCACCATAATACTTACTGAGAGTAAAGCTGCTTTTTCTCCTTGAGTGAGTATGATTTGACTTAAATAATAATTAAAATTGTGCATAAAAGCGTCAGAAGAGAATTCCCAAGCGATTGGGTTTTCAACAATCGGCTGGTTTTTGAAAAGAATTCCCAGGAAAGGAATTACCATGGTGAAAGAGAATAATGAAAATATAGTAGCTAGAAATGCAAATGAGATACTTGTTAATCCTTTTGCCCAATAAGGATAGATATATTCTAAAATTTTTTTATATCCTTTCATGTAGTATAATATTTATAGAAATTTAATAACTGACAAATGTATAAAAATTATCTTGTAATGTCGATTATTAAAATGAGTTCATGAGTAAAATTAAAACTTATATGTTTGATTTTAAAACTGGAAATAAATGAATGGCTGTATTTCTGCCGATTTTACCTGGAAGATAATAAAAATCACTATAAGTGTAAGCAATATTTTTATAACTATATGGCTTTTAATAAACCAACCGCGATAGCTTTCTTTAAACGACGATGGCAACCAGTGCAAGAATAATCCCAGAAGGATGATTGCAAATATTTTATAATAAGAAGTTACCATTACGGGAATCAGTGCTCCCTGGAAATTTGTGATAATTTGTCTTAGAATAGTCATGGCATCTTCCATATTTTGAGCTCTAAAAAATATCCAGGCAAAGGTTACCAGGTGGAATGTGGTAAAAACTGAAATAAAGCCATACCAAAAATTTTTGCTTGATTGAGTTTGATAGTATTTACTTAGCGAAAAATTCATTTTCATCCATAACTTATGAATAACCAACCCTAATCCGTGTAAACCTCCCCAAATAACAAAGCGCATATTAGCACCATGCCATAATCCGCCAAGAAGCATGGTAATCATAATGTTGATATAGGTTCTGGTTTTCCCTTTGCGGTTACCGCCGAGCGGAATGTATAAATAATCCCGCAACCAGGATGATAAAGAAATGTGCCATCGATGCCAGAAATCGGTAATGTTTAATGCTTTATAGGGCGAATTGAAATTTACAGGCAACCGGAAACCTAACAATAATGCTACTCCAATTGCTATGTCGGTGTATCCTGAGAAATCACAATAAATTTGAATAGAGTACCCATATACGGCCATTAAATTTTCGAATCCGGTAAACGATCCTGGCGAATCAAAAACCCTGTCGACATAATTAATAGAGATGTAATCGGATATTAACATCTTTTTGAGCAATCCGCTGAGGATTAAAAAAATGGCATGTCCAAACTCTTGTTTTGTTAATTTGAATTTTTGGTAGAGTTGAGGAATAAATTCAGCAGCGCGTACAATAGGACCTGCAACTAATTGCGGGAAAAAAGAAACATAAAATCCAAAATCAATGATATTTTTCACCGGATTAACTTTCCCACGATATACATCAACAGTATAACTTATCGTTTGGAAGGTGTAAAATGAAATTCCCACTGGTAATATTATAGATGAAATATTAAACGATGTACCTGCTACATGGTTTGTCCATAATGCAAGATAATTAACAACCTGAAAGTTAGTGTTGAAAATGGAATTAAGAATATCGGTAAAAAAATAAGTGTATTTGAAATATCCTAATACAAGCAAATTAATAAATATACTTGCCGTTAAAAATAATTTTTTTCTGAGGTCGTTTTTTGCTTGATAAATTAGCTGTCCAAGGGTAAAATCAGCTATAGTGGAGAAAATAAGTAAAGTAAAGAAATATCCTCCGGATTTATAATAGAAGAAAAGGCTCATTACAAATAAATAAGCATTTCTGAGCACATTTTTTTTGTACAAAAAGGAATAAAATAGCAGTAATACTCCGAAAAATCCCCAGAAGTATAATCGAGTAAACAAAAGAGGTTTCGATTCTGAATAGATGAATATGTTTTTTAATAACTCGGTCAAAATTTTTTAATTTCTATGGTCAAAAAAATCTATAAAAGCGTTCACAAATAATTCGCCCTGCAATTGGTAACCTGCTCTTTTAAAATGTATTTTATCTTTAGCTGTAAAATCGTAGTTATGCCATTCCAATACAGCGTTTTCACCACCCATAATTGAATAAAAATCCCATAACCCTGTATGAAGATCATCCTTAATTTGTAAAAGGCTTTTTCTATACATCATAATGTTTTTATTTGAAACATCATTTTTAATATGATCGCCAGGGACTGCAAGGATTATTGGTGAATTAGGTACTGAAACCCGAATTTGATTAATGAAATCTTTAAGGATGAGTTCATTTTCCAACGATGAAAAATTTTCATTAAATGTTTCGTTTGTACCCAACGAAATAATGGTCAAATCGGGATTTATTTCTTCAATTTGAGAGGGCAGCAATTCACATTTAAGGTACGATTGTGCAGTTGCTCCATTTACACCGATGGTGTGATAGCCTATTTTGCTTTGGTCATGTTCTAAAATCAATCCGTAAAGTTCAAAAGCATGAGCTGTGTCTGGATTAAAAATTTCGATATGTATTGAATCTGTCAGTTTTGATAAATGAATTGTTGAATTATTTTCTTCCATCTGGGTATAAAACCCATTAACTTTTAGCTTAATACCTGGTTTTATAGAGTGCAATATTTTAATTTTATTAAAATAATATTTTACAGGGAAATCATATGTATTATTTAACATTTTTATCGAAAAAGAAGCTTTTGAATCATGGGTGGCAACAGTAATCCCTGATAATCCAAGGTTGTAATCATTTGTTTCTTCTGTATTTTTAGCAAATTCCCAATTCCCGGTATAATCGATGTTGTAATAATAGGGATTATTGGTGTTTGCCAGGGTGTATGGAAAAATAAAACCCGGTTCAGTAATTGTGTCTTTAGGAAAGTAGTGTTGAAATAGATCCTGTCTGATTTTTTCGCTTAAAAAAGCTGCCTGGAGGTGTGAGTCACCTATATGAAGGATGTTTATTTTTTTCGAGCCCGGGAGGTTAATATTTTGCAGTTTTTCTTTAAGCTTTTCGATTTGCTGATTATCATCCGAGAAATGTAAAATATTTTTATCCTGCCGGATAAATTTTAGTGTATCGTAAATATTCTGAGAATATCCTGAAAGAGATAATAAGAGTGCCAATAGTATAAATTTAATTTTCTTCAATTTTATCTAATTTTTTTGTTATTAATATATTCGTAATAATCGTTAATAAATGCATCGTAAAACATTTTGGATATAATCACGGAGCCTTTCCAGGTAAAATGTGTAAAATCTTTTTTTGCAAGCGGAGGATTAGCATTTACCCAGGCAGGCATTGAGTTTTTTCCACCCATCGCTTCATACATATCCCAAAAGGCACAGCCGGCTTTAAAAGCAGCATTTTTCTGCGCCTCTCTAATTTTTTCAATATTGGGATACGATGCGTAACGGCCCATTACATTTCTCGACATATCCGAAACACCAATAACAATAATGCTTATATCAGGACGTAGGCCTTTCAATGTTTTTAATTGTTTATAGAATTGTTTTTCATAATAGCTGTAATCATCAATAATGTGAGGAACCATGTTAACACCAAACTGCATGATTATGAGCTTGGCATTTAATTTTTGGTACATAGAACGGAAAAAAGCCATGTCGGTTCGTGTAAAATCTGTACCGCTACTTCCGCGAAGCGGAATGTTATCTACAGCCACTCCTTTATGATCGTCAATTGCCACCGCATAAATATCCGGACTATCTTCCCCTTTGAAACTTATTGTAATCTCATTTAATGATCCATCAATATTCCATGACAAGGTTTCCAATTGGTGCGAAGGAGGGATCAGCTCTGCATCAATCGTTTGGTCTTTGTGTTTTAATTCGGCAATAAAAGGCTTTTTGTTGAACCCGTAAAATATTCTGCAACATTTAAATTCACGGGTTCGCATATATGTGATGTTTGATTTTTTAAGATTTATTTCACCGGCATATAAATCTTTAGAACGCGCATAGACGGGAGCAAATTTTCCGAAACTCATTAAAGCACCTAGTCTTTTGTGGTAAATGTTTCCGTTTTCAATACTTTTTATGGTATATCGTTCCCAGGTTCCACTTAACTGATGTTGTAAGGATATATTGGTTCCTTTGATGAGTACCGGAGGAAACAACCCTACTCCTGATCCTCCAAATTGTTGTTGTAGCTCATTTCGTATGTAAGATGTAATCCGGTCGCCCTCGATTTGTGAATCACCATAATGTAAAATCCTTATTAATTCACCAGTGGTTTTTAGCCGGCTAAGATGATTAAAAAAAGGATATAATACGGATTTATCATTATCCGGATATTCCAAATACTGATGAATTGAGCCTGGTGGGTTTGTCTCCTCTTTTATTAATGTTGAATCGGAAACAGAGAGCGTATCTGTTTTTATTTTGGCTATTAATGAATCGGGAACGGTGGAAATTGAATCTTTTTTAGTTGTCAGGCTGTATTTTGTTTGGTAGATACTGCTATCTGTTAGCAAACTAAGTTGTTGGTTGTCTAATATATCTTGTATGGTTAATTGGTTGGATTGTTTCTGTGTGATAAAATGATTAATATCCGGAAAACGTAATAGTAAGTTGTTTCCAAGATATAATCCTTCTTTGGGAAAGATGAACGAAACCACCACCAATAATACAAATATACTTAATAAGTATAGTAAGATTTTAAAAGGTTTCATTCAGCGTGTTTTTTGAAACCTAAATATATCAATATTTCTTTGAAAAGAAAGTTTAATATTGGAGAAAAGTTTATTGTATGCAAATTAAAGAACTTTAGAAATTTTATTTGTATGGATATTATTTTAACCAAATAAACTTAATTGCCCGTGATTTTTATCTGGTTTTTTGTAATCGCTTTTGGTTTGTTCGGCAAGTTGTTTTTCGATAAGATTAAGAAACGGGCTTTTAGGCAGTTGTAAATCACGACCTTTAAGAAAGCGTTTTTTAGCATGCGTTATATAAAGCATCGATTTTGCCCGGGTCATGCCCACATAAAGCAATCTTTTTTCTTCGTCGTTATCGGTTTTTTGTTCTTTAAAAAGCGAGTAGGGGATTAACCCATTTTCGCATCCGGCAATAAAAACACATTTAAACTCCAGTCCTTTAGCTGCATGAATGGTCATTAAGCTTATCTTTTCAATTTCCGGTTGGTACAAATCTGCCGGCTGGCCTAGGGTTATATGTTTAATAAAACCCTCTGTATCATTGGTATATTTCGTTGCCAGGTGTTTAAATTTTTCTAAAATCCTGTAGTCTTCATCGG
>CAZWPU010000009.1:0-23508 GCA_964635605.1 uncultured Bacteroidales bacterium
ACTGTAAAAACACTTTTTAATTTTTCAATAAAGTCAGCTTCGGACAAACCATTCATATCTTTAACCACACGGTTATAATCGATAATATTTAACTGATCATCAGGAAAATGAACAGCCATAAAAAAATTATATTCTTCGTTTCCGGTATGATTTGGATTTTGTTCTTTTTTCTCTAACCCGATACGAGCAGCAGCTGCTGTTCTGTGATGCCCGTCGGCAACATAAGTATAAGGTACTTTTGTTGCAAACAATTCTTCCAATTTTTTGTTGGTTTCAGCATCATTAACGGGCCAAAAATGATGGCCAAATCCATCTTCGGCAACAAAATCATACTCCGCTTCCTGATTTTTTACAATATTTTCTACGATACTATCAATTTCAGGAACCGCTTTATAGGAAAAAAATACCGGTTCGATATTTGCATTGGTATAACGCGTTAAAACCATTCTGTCTTCTTCTTTTTCAGGGCGTGTAAGCTCATGCTTTTTGATAATTCCTTTATTGTAATCTTCGCACGCAGCAGCACCTACAAGACCATACTGTGTTTTGCCATCCATGGTTTGTGCATAAATATAAAATTTAGGTTCATCATCTTGTGCCAACCACCCTTTTTCCTGAAATCTTTTAAAATTTTCTACGGCTTTATTGTAAACCGTATCTGAATGGATGTCGGTACCTTCAAGACAATCAATTTCGGCACGTGTGATATGTAATAATGAATTTTCTTTTCCCTTGGCCATTTGAGCTGCTTCTTCACTGTTCATAACATCGTATGGTAACGACGCTAAATCTTTAACTATATCTCCGGGTGGCCTCAATCCCTTAAAAGGTTTTACTATCGCCATTTTTTTTAATTTATTAAAAGATTAATATATTTTTAATGTAATAATTCAATGATGCAATGATGAAATGATTCTATAATATTTTTTTCAATGAATGAATCAATGAATCAAAAATTAATTAGTTCACTTTAAATGTTTCGTTTCCGTTTTCGATAAAATCAACGATTTGTTCAGCAGCAGCTTTTCCTGCGTTTATATTTGCTTCTGCTGTTTGTGCACCCATTTTTTTAGGTGTAAAGAAATACCTGCCTTCATATTTGGCTTCAATTTCATCTTTGCAATCGGGAGCAATATCCGAAACATATTTAAAATCGTCTCTTTCGGCAAAAACTTTCAGTAACTCATCTTCGTTAATTACCTCTTTTCTGGCAGTATTAACCAATGTTGCATTTTTAGGCATTTTGTTTAATAAATCGTAACCAATTGATTTTTTGGTTTTATCATTGGCAGGAATATGTAATGAAACATACTGACAGGTAGAATATAATTCTTCAACAGAGTTTAAAGGTTTAATTCCTTCTTTTTCCATTTTTGCTTTATCCACAAATGGATCGAAAGCATAAATATCCATACCAAAACCTTTGGCAATTTCGGCTACATATTTTCCAACATTACCATAAGCATGGATTCCCAATTTTTTGTATCGTAATTCTGTACCGGGTTTCCCATTATAATTACCACGAGCAATAGATACCATCATTCCAAGCGCTAATTCGGCAACGGCATTTGAATTTTGCCCAGGGGTATTCATAGCTACGATATTTTTAGCCGTACAAGCATCAAGGTCAAGATTATCATACCCTGCTCCGCCTCTGACAACTATTTTAAGGTTTTTAGCTGCATCAATCACTTCTTTAGTAACCTTATCGCTACGAACGATTAATGCATCAACATCTTCTACGGCTTTTAATAAATCAGCTTTATCAGTATATTTTTCAAGAAGTACCAGTTCGTATCCGGCTTTATCTAAAACTTCTTTGATTTGTGTTACTGCTGCCGGGGCAAAAGGTTTTTCGGTTGCAACAAGTACTTTTTTCATATCATTAAATTTTTAATAGTTAATAAAAAGACTCAAAGCATTAAAGCTCTGAGTCTGCAATTGTCAAAAAAATTATTAAGCATTCTTAGCTTCAAAATCTTTCATTGCTTTAACCAATGCATTTACATCTTCCATTGTACATGCATTGTAAGTAGAGGCTCTGAAACCACCAACAGAACGGTGTCCCTTAATTCCTACACAATTTTGTTCCGCAGCATAAGCAATAAAATCTTTATCTAAATCTTTGTATTTATCCTCCATTACAAATACTATATTCATTCTAGAACGATCCTCTTTTACTACCGGACTAACAAACATTTTACTTTCGTCGATGGTTTTGTAAAGCAAATCAGCTCTTTCATCGGCTAATTTGTTCATTGCATCAACTCCACCCATTGATTTAACCCACTTTAATGTTTCGCGAACGGCAAAAACATTTACTACCGGAGGTGTGTTGAACATAGAGCCTTTATCCATGTGAGTTTTATATTGCAGCATAGTAGGGATCTTACGGTCGGCCAGCACTTTTTCTAACATATCGTCTCTGATAATTACAAAAGTTACACCGGCTGGACCTAAATTTTTCTGAGCACCACCATAAATCATGGCATATTTAGAAACATCTACCGGACGGCTTAAAAAGTCTGATGACATATCAGCAATTAAAGGTAATCCGCCAAAATCATAATCTTCGAAAATTTCGGTACCACGAATTGTATTATTGGTAGTAATATGAACGTAATCAACATCCTTAGGCACATCAAACCCTTTTGGGATACAAGTATAATCTTTATCCTCAGAGGATGCTTCAACCACTTCACCCCAAAGTTTTGCTTCTTTAATGGCTTTGGCTGACCATGTTCCGGTATTCAAATAAAATGCTTTTGATTTTAAGAAGTTGTAAGGAATCATGGCGAACTGCAAACTAGCTCCACCTCCTAAAAATAAAACAGAGTATCCTTCTGGGATACTAAGTACTTCTTTCATTAATTCAACCGTCTCATCCATTACGGCTTGAAATTCTTTGCTTCGGTGAGAGACTTCAAGAATCGATTGTCCAATCCCATCTAAATCAAGAATAGCTTCAGAAGTATTCTTTAATAATGGATCTGACAATTTACACGGACCTGCGTTAAAAATATGCTTTCTCATAATGTATTGTTTTTAAATTTGTTAACTAATTTTAATTTTTGATTGCAAGATGCAAATAAATTTTAAATTTTTCGAGCTTATTTATATGATGTTTAACACCTTTTTTTAAAAACCCGATCGAAAATGGAAGTATAAAAATAAGCATAAACCCCCGATTTTAAAACTCTATTTATTAAAACTCTTTTGTTCAACCAAATAATTATCTCTAAGCAATACAACAACGCTTGTAATATCTATTTGGAAACAATAATCAATAATATATCCCAATCCTAAACTGGTAAGTCGCTGATATTGATAAATAGTTTTAATATAGGCTAAAATGTCCCTTTTAGCCAATGACCATAAATCCATTGATGCCATTGCTGAATCACAATTAGTAGTAAATTGCCTGGTTGTTAAAAGTTCTTCGGATAATGCTCCGGAAAATAAAGCATCTTCAGTACAAAAATTACCTTGCCATCCTGAACATAACAGTAATACATCGTTATCTTCCTTTTTAATATACTCAGTTACTGCCGATAAATTGAGGAATGAGGCAATAGTAACTTGTTTTGCATTTTTAGCAGAATTAATTGTATTTGTTCCATTCGTTGAGCTATAGACCAGCGTTTTTCCTTTAATATTTTTTTCGGTAAATACATAGGGTGAATTACTAAAATCGGCAAAATCTATTGTTACTCCATTTCGTTCAGCTGCAACTAAGAAACCTTTTTCTTTATATTTTTTTGCTTCGTTTAAATCGTTAACCGGAATTAATTTATCTAATCCATTTTTAAACATGGTGGTTATAATCGTTGTTGCTCTTAAAATATCAACTATAACAACCATTTTATTATTAAGATGAAATTTCCCTAGCAATTCAGGAGTAAAACACACTTCAATTGTTTTCATAGTTTTTATATTTTTACTTACAGATAATAAGTAATTATTATGATATTACCAAAAAATAAACAAAAAACCCTGCTTCAAAAAGCAGGGTAAAAAGTATATTATTTTAACGATTTTATTATTATTTACTCAAATGAAAGGGTGGTTTAGCCACTATTGCTTTCAGTTTTTTATTTCTTACTTCAATAAAAAT
This sequence comes from uncultured Bacteroidales bacterium, assembly GCA_964635605.1. GTDB lineage: Bacteria > Bacteroidota > Bacteroidia > Bacteroidales > UBA12077 > UBA12077. The sequence continues at coordinate 4,115 of CAZWPU010000009.1, forward strand.
TTCGGTACCGGCTTTCCAGAATCCTTTTTTCAAGTAAGCCATGCCAATTCCTTTTTTAATCATTGGCGACATGGTTCCGGAAGTTACTTCACCGATTTCATTTCCTTCGGCATCAACAACTTCGTAATGCTGACGAGGAATTCCACGATCTTCCATAATAAAACCTTTCAAGCGTTTTTCCACACCTTCTTCTTTTTGTTTTTGCCATTTTTCGCGGTCAATAAAATCATTTCCCCCCACAAATTTGGTAATCCATCCTAATCCTCCTTCGATAGCAGATGTTGTATCATCAATATCATTACCATATAAACAAAATCCGGATTCAAGCCTAAGGGTGTCACGAGCTCCTAATCCAATAGGTTTTATTCCAAATTCTTCTCCTGCTTCAAAAACGGCTTTCCATAATTTATCAGCCTCTTCGTTGGCAACATAAATTTCACAACCTCCTGCTCCGGTATAACCTGTTGTAGAAAAAATCACTTCCTTAATTCCAGCAAATTCAATTTTTTTAAAGGTGTAAAACTCCATATCCACTATATTATCGGCAGTGAGTTTTTGCATGGCTTTTAAAGCTAATGGTCCTTGAATAGCAAGTTGAGCAATTTCGTCAGAAGCATTGTAAACTTCTTTTCCAATTTCAAGCCCCATTTCTTTAGCTTGTTTTGTTACCCAAGCCCAGTCTTTATCAATATTTGCTGCATTAACAACCAACAAATAGGTTTCTTTATCAAACATATAAACCAGGAGATCGTCGACAATTCCCCCTTTTCCATTGGGGAAACATGTATATTGAACTTTACCTTCGTACAAATCGGTAACATTGTTTGATGTAATTTTTTGAACTAAATCAAATGCTTTTGGGCCTTTTACCCAAAACTCACCCATATGGGAAACATCAAAAACACCTACTTTTTCGCGAACGGTAATATGTTCATCATTAATTCCTGAATACTCTATAGGCATATTATATCCTGCAAAAGGATGCATCTTTGCTCCCAGTTCAAGATGAAACTTTGTGAATGCTGTATTTTTCATTGTATGTATTTTTATTTTATAATTATATTTTTTTACTTGTCACAAAGCTATAAAAATTTATTCATAAAATTAATGATATAGCAAAAAGCAAAAGGATGATTTTAAATAATCATCCTTTACTTTTAATAAAAATATTTCTTGTGGGTTATTTACTTAGAACTTTAAATTCTACTCTACGGTTCTGTGCCCTTCCTTCTGCTGTATTGTTATCAGCAACCGGTTGTGTAAATGAATACCCTTTATATTCAAGTCTTGATTTATCTAAACCCTGATTAATTAAATAATCGACTACACTTTTTGCTCGTGCTTCGGATAATTTCTGATTGACTCTATAAGAGCCAACATTATCAGTATGCCCGGAAATTTCCAGACGAATTCCCGGATTTTCTTTTAGTAATGTTGCTACTCTTTCTAATTCGGTTGTTGATTGAGGTTTCAAGGTTGCTTTATTGGTTTCGAAGAAAATATTTTTTAGTACCATTTTTGCGCCAACGTCAATTTTGTCCAATTGAAAATTAGCTTGAACTTTACTGTCAACAACTTGCTTATCAGATAAATTAACAATGGTTACATAAAATAAATAATTTTTGGCTGTAACCTCAACTCCATAATCTTTTTTCTTAGGGATACGAATTTTATAATTTCCTAAGGTATCTGAAAGCCCAGTAGCAACTACCTTACTCAACTCTGTATCAATCACTTCTACTTTAGCCTGAATAGGTATACCTTCCTTTGAATCGGTAATCATACCTACCATAAACAAGGCTGTATCAACTTTCAATTCTTGGGGAGTGATATAAAACAAATCATCAACTGGTTTGTATTCCCATGCCAGGTGAATATCATCAGTAGTTACTTTTAGCTCTTTTTCTTCACCCAAAAATATAATTTTATAAAGATCAAAACCTCCATTTCCATTTTGGCGAACAGAAGAGTAATAGGCTTGTTTATTATTTTCGTCCATCTTAAGGAATAAATCATCATTAGGAGTATTAATAGGGTATCCTAAGTTTTCAGGATTAGACCACATTTTATCTACATCACGTTCCATAACAAATACATCAAATCCACCCATTGAGTTATGTCCTTTCGAGCTAAAATATACTTTATCTTCTTTTGGATGCCAATAAACTCCTTCTTCATCATAAGGAGTATTTATGGCTGCACCTAAATTAATCGGTGCTGACCACTTTCCTTTTTCGTCGAGTTTACTGTAAAATAAATCCATTCCGCCTATCGTTCCCTCTTGGTTCGACACAAAAATCATTTCAGTTTCATCAGGACTTAATGCAATAGTCGTTTCTTTGTATTTAGATGAAACTTTTCCTTTTAATTTTTTAGGAGATTTCCACTTATCATTTTTCAGTTCACTAACTAATATTTCTCCTCCGTTTTTCTTTCCATTATATAAATAAATTTCATTACCATCGTTGGAAAATAACAAAACAGACTCATTATTTTTTGATTCGAGCTTATTTTCAAGCAATTTAGGTTTTCTCCAAAGTTCACCAGCCTGATCTGAAAAAAAGACATTTTCAATAAATTTATTGTCTATATCAAGACGTTTATTTTTTTCTGTTTCCCTTCGGGAGGTGAAGTATAATAAATCCTGGGAAGGATGTAACACTGGATTGTAATCATCATATTCTGAATTTACTCGTGATCCGAGATTATTAATAATAACACGAACTGGATTATTTACCAATTCTTTACCGTACTTACATTCTTTAATGTATCTATCGATATTTACATCAAGATACTCGAGTTCTTTAATAGAAAAAGAGCTATAGTAAGCTTTATAGCTATCAATCGCCTGGTTAAAATTTAAATTTAAATGATAAGCTCTAGCCATCATAAAATGGATATCGTCTGTAACATTCTCATTCTTAAGATATGTTTTTTCTAGAAACTCAGTAGCTTTATAAAATTCATTTGTAGAAAGATAACATACCCCAATTTTATAGTTTAATTTAGCACAATCACTATTGTATTTGTAAGCTCGTAAATAATGTTCAAGGGCATTTGGGTATGTTCCTAATCCAGCTGAAAAAAGTTTTTCTCCTGCTTTTACTTCTTTCCAGGCATCTTTAAACCCTACTTCTTTATATTCAATTCTAAAATCTTTCTTTTTAATCTTAACATTTCCCTGAGCTAAAATATGCAGGCTTGTTTGTGTGACAAGTATTAATGCTAGTATAATTGGTTTTAAAATTTTCATTTTGCGTAGTATTTATTATTCACATTCAGAAATATATTTCTCAGCTTCTTCAATTCCCAGTTCTTTAGCTTTTTTCCAATCACTACAGGCGGCTTCAAACTTTCCCAAAAACTCTTTGGCATATCCCCTGTTTAAGTAGGCTTCGCCATATTCATTATCGAGTTCTATAGCCTTATCTAAATCATCAACAGCGCCCAAATAATTTTCAAGTTTTATTTTTGTTATGGCAGCATTATTATATCCTGGAGCATAATCCTTTTTTATTTCAATTACTTTAGAAAAATCATTTAATGCTTTTTCATATTCGGTCATCTGAAAATATGCATTTCCTCTATTATTGAAAGCAATGTAAAATTGGGGATCTTTTTTTATGGCTTGTGTATAATCATCAATTGCTCCTTGAAAATCTCCCGTTTTAATTTTACAAGAAGCTCGATTATCATAAGCATTTATAATAGTGGAATCATAGGCAATGGCCTGGTTGTAATCATGTATTGCACCATGATAATCACCAAGCAATTTTTTAGTGCTGGCTCTTTCGTTAAAAGCATAAGCAAAATCATACTTTTTATCAATAGCCATTGTAAAATCAATTAATGCACTATTATAATCCTGCAATTTAAAGTTCATCAACCCTCTAAAATAATAAACTTTATTTTCAGTAAAGCCTTTTTGTATTGCGCGGGTGAAATCGGTTAAAGCCTCCTGATAATTATTCATTAAAATATTAAGATATCCTCTTAAATAAAAAGCTTCTGCAGCCTCTTCATCAGTAGCAATTGCTCTAGCAACATCATCCACAGCTAAATCATATTCTTTGTTAAGAATTTTTATCTTAGCCCTTTCAATATAGGGTAATGCAAACTCGGGTTGGATAAACAAACTTTCATCAAATTTTGCATGAGCATCAGTATACTTGCCATCGGCTGCAAGCCTCACTCCTTCGTTATAAACTAAACGTGACTTTTTTTCCAACTCTTTTAAAGCTTGTTCGTCTTGTGCTGTTGCACTTACGAATAAAGCGAATAAACATAGTAAAAGAATGGTTTTTTTCATATTAATTAGGTTAATTTGCTTTAAACTAAGCATGAATAAGTATTATTTATGGTATTAAAAAAAACTTCTCAATTGGTTTTTAATTGAAAAAAAATATTACATAAAATGTAAAGTAAAAATAAAAATTTTAATTTCGAAACACTAGAAACTATTTTATTTATTTTATAAATTAGTAAAAGTATATTTAATAATTGAAACAATTTAGATAAAAAATATGAAACAAGAGAATAAATTAATCAACCTTTCCTATTTAAGATCCATAAGTAATGGTGACAATACGTTTATTCTCGAATTAATAAAAATGTTTTTTGAACAAGTTCCTGAATATCAAAAAATGCTACATCAATTATACAATAAAAAAGATTGGAATAATTTAGCTAGAACAGCCCACAAAGCAAAATCTGCAATCCTTATGGTTGGTATGGACAAACTTGCTGCCGAACTTAAAAAATTAGAAGAAAATGCTAAAGAAGAAAAAAATATTCATGAATATCAAGAAATAATTGCTAACTTTGTAAGTCAAAGTGACATTGCTATCAATGAACTAAAATTAATACAAAATAAGATAATTTAGAATATTAACTATAAAACCGGAATCTATGTTAGAAAACGAAACCAAAAATGGCGTTGAGATATTATCTTTTGACAATATGAATAAATTAAATATCTTAATTGCACAAACTCTTAAGGAAGAGGTAGCTCAATATTTAACAAAAGCCAACACAAAGCTGATATTAAATCTTGAAGGAATTGAATATGTAGACAGTTCTGGTTTTGGTGCATTACTTTCAATTTTGAGAAATGCAAAAAACAACGATAGCCAGTTTAAAATTTGCAATGTATCATCGGATGTAATGGAACTTATTAAACTGCTTCAGTTACATAATGTTTTTGATATTTGCGACAATATTGATGAATGCTTAAACTCATTTGAATAAAATAAGCCCGGAAAAACCGGGCTTTCTTCATTAATTACGAAAAATTAAACCTCTCTCATCTTTATCCACAATAATCTTTTTATCCTTGTCTATCGTATTGGCAATAATTTTCTTCGACAGTTCATTCAAAATTTCCTTTTGAATTATTCGTTTTACTGGTCTTGCTCCATAATGCGGGTCGAATCCGGCTTTTCCAATCCAGTTAACCGCTTCGTCCGTAATATCAATAGAAATATTTTGTGCTTTTAACATCTTTTGAATCATTATAAATTGTAATCTAACGATATCATTTATTTCTTTCTCTGTAAGCGGAGCAAACATAACAATCTCATCAACACGGTTAATAAATTCGGGTCTGATAGATTGTTTTAAAACTCCAAGCACTTTTTGTTTTGTCTCTTCCAGTACAACATCTCTGTTTGTATCATTTAATTTAGAAATATCTTCCTGGATAATATGCGATCCCACATTAGAGGTCATGATAATGATAGTGTTCTTAAAATTCACCAACCGCCCCTTATTGTCAGTTAAGCGACCATCGTCCAACATTTGCAGCAAAATATTAAAGACATCGGGATGCGCTTTTTCGATTTCATCCAACAAGATAACCGAGTAAGGTTTTCTCCGAACAGATTCGGTTAATTGTCCGCCTTCGTCATAACCCACATAACCGGGAGGTGCTCCTACCAATCGTGAAACAGAATGTCTTTCCTGGTATTCGGACATATCAATCCGTGTCATCATATTTTCATCATCAAACAAAAATTTGGCTAAAGATTTTGCCAGTTCTGTTTTACCCACACCGGTAGTTCCTAAAAATATAAACGAACCAATGGGCTTTTTAGCATCCTGCAAGCCTGCTCTGCTTCGCCTTACAGCATCGGAAACCGCAGCAATAGCTTCATCCTGACCAACCACTCTGTTGTGCAACTCATCTTCGAGTTTTAATAATTTTTCTTTTTCGCTCTGAAGCATTCTACTCACAGGGATTCCTGTCCATTTTGCGATAATTTCAGCAATATCTTCGCTTTCTACTTCCTCTTTAATCATAGCTGTTTCGCTTTGATGCTGAATAAGTTCTTCTTTAAGCATTTCAACGTTGGCATTTGCTTCTTTAATTTTACCATACCTGATTTCAGCTACCCGACCATAATCGCCATCACGTTCTGCTTGCTCGGCTTCCAATTTAAATCGATCAATAAGTTCTTTATTTTTTTGTATCTGGTCAATAATCGACTTTTCGTTTTCCCACTTTGAACGCATTTGGTTAAGCTCATCGGATAGATTAGCTACAATTTCACTTAGTTCATTAACTTTCTTTTTATCGCCTTCGCGCTTAATAGCTTCTCGCTCGATTTCCAGTTGTTTAATTTTACGTTCAATTTCGTCAATACTTTCAGGAACAGAGTTCATCTCCAAACGCAACTTCGAGGCAGCCTCGTCAATAAGGTCAATAGCTTTATCGGGCAAAAACCGGTCAGAAATATATCGCTGCGAAAGCTCTACAGCAGAAATTAGCGCATCATCTTTAATACGTACCTTATGGTGCGTTTCATACCGGTCTTTTAATCCGCGTAAGATAGAAATTGCACTTAACGTATCCGGCTCGTTAATCATTACTTTCTGGAATCGACGTTCGAGTGCTTTATCATTTTCAAAATACTTCTGGTACTCGTTTAGTGTAGTAGCTCCAATGGCTCTGAGCTCGCCTTTTGCAAGTGCTGGTTTTAGTATATTGGCTGCATCCATTGCTCCTTCGCTCTTTCCTGCTCCAACAAGGGTGTGTATCTCATCGATAAACATTAAAATCTCACCATCAGAAGCAATTACTTCTTTGATAACCGATTTTAAGCGTTCTTCGAACTCGCCTTTATATTTTGCTCCGGCGATAAGCGCTCCCATATCCAGTGCAAATATTTGTTTATTTTTAAGGTTCTCGGGCACATCTCCATTTAAAATTCTATGAGCAATGCCTTCGGCTATAGCTGTTTTTCCTACCCCAGGCTCCCCAATCAAAATCGGATTATTTTTGGTACGGCGCGAAATAATTTGAAGCACCCGCCGAATCTCATCATCACGTCCAATCACGGGGTCTAACTTACCGGCCCTGGCCTGTTCAATTAAATTAATCGCAAACCGATTGAGTGAGTTATAAGTATCTTCGGACGTTTGACTATCTACTTTTGAGCCTTTGCGCAAATCCTGAATCGCATTTTTTAAGTCTTTTTCCCTAATACCATTATCTTTCATCAGCTGAGCAATGGCATCACCCGACTGCAATATTCCCAGAAAAATATGTTCAACCGAAACAAACTGATCACCCATTTCTTTCGATATGTTCATGGCTTTTTGCAATGATTGGTTTGCTTCTTTTGAAAGATAAGGCTCTCCTCCTGATACTTTTGGATAAGATTCAACGATCTTATCCAATACTTTCTCAAAATTTACAGGATTCACATTCAACTTCTTAAGTAAAAAATTAGATAAATTTTCACCCTGCGATAAAATACCTTTTAGCAAATGCCCATTTTCAATGGCTTGGTGCTGATACCCCTGGGCAATAGTAAATGCCTGCTGAATAGCCTCCTGTGATTTTATGGTAAATTGGTCAAATTTCATATATCTGTTTCTCCTTTGCTTTTTAATTTTTATTTTAACGCAACAAAATAATTGCCAATATTCAAAAACTGCCTTTTTGTCCTTAAGTTGTTAATAAATTAAGACAAATTGACATTCGTGTAACAAAAATAATTCAACCATTCGTTATTTGGATAAATAATATGTTTGAGTTACTTTTAAAACGTATATTTTGATCAAAAAGCTATGAATTACCATCTGCTTACCATGGATATCATCGATTATCAAGATAACTTTTTCATTATTGAAATATCGTTGGATGATGAACATTGCAGGATTCAATTCTCTCCGGACACAAAAGCAATATTTTATCTGGATGACAATAACTTATATTCCTTTTTACAGATTAGAGAATTTCAACTGCGAAAAATTTTACACAACAAAAGGCCTGAAAGTTTTTATAAAGGTTTCAGCTTAAAATTTGTGCTTACTGATAGCTTGCCGGATCCACAATTTTACGACCGAACAAAAATCACCCTCTTAGACAACAGAAATAATAAACACCTTGTAACCAAAAGGGATAAAAAAACAGAAGGAATTCCAGAGCTTTTTACCGATGGCTCATTTAATCACCAAAAACAAACCGGAGGATTTGCTCTATTAATTAAAGAGAAACCTTCGGAATATAAAATCTTACAAGGACCAACCAAAAGAAAAGGAAATAACTTAATCGAGTTGCTAGCTGTGATAAAAGGACTGGAATATTTAAAAGACAAACCAGCATTAAGGATTGTTACCGACAGTCAATATGTTATTAAAGGAATAAGTGAGTGGTTGCCTGTATGGAAAATTAATGATTTCTATACCGCTAATGGAACCCGTGCAAAAAACATAACCGACTGGAAAAAAATTGACCGGTTAATTGCAGGGAAATATATAGAATTAGAATGGGTAAAATCTCATGCTGATCATTTTGAAAATACCATTTGCGATCTAAAAGCGAAATCAATAACAAAATATAATTATCATGAGAAAAATTAACAAAAAACCTACTCCTTTAATTTACCCGGTTCCTTCGGCAATGGTAAGCTGTGGAACAAATGAAAATGAATATAATATTATTACTATTGCATGGACAGGCACTGTTTGCTCTGTTCCGCCCATGTGTTACATATCCATCCGAAAGGAAAGGCATTCCTATGATATTGTAAAACGTACCAAAGAATTTGTTATCAACTATTCTACCAAAGATTTAGCTTACGAAGCTGATTGGTGTGGACGTAAATCAGGAAAAGATTACCAAAAGTTTAAAAAACTAAATTTAACTCCCGTTAAATCGGAAAAAATAAAAACACCGGTCATTGCAGAATCGCCGATAAACCTGGAATGTAAAGTAAAAGAGGTTATTCCACTGGGTTCTCACGATATGTTTATTGCCGAAATTGTAAACATTCAGGTAAGTGAGAGATATATCCATCCGTCAAATGGAACCATCAATATGCAACACCAGGAGTTAATGGCATATTCGCAGGGTAAATATGTTCAGTTAGGCGAAATAATTGAACAGGCAGGATTTTCGATAAAGAAAAAATAATAATTCTTTTATCTTTGCTTTCCGGATTTAAATCTTAAAAATCTGTATGCGATACTTTCTGAAACTATATATATTACTGATTTTAATAGCTGGCATTAAATCTAATGTATGGTCGCAGGAAAATATTACGCAGACTTTACGAGGTAATGTTGTTGACAAAGAAACACAAACGCCATTACCGGGAGTAAATCTAATTATTTTAAATACCCAACCACAGAAAGGTTCCATAAGCGATGAAAACGGGTACTTTCGGTTCAATAATGTTCCTGTTGGTCGGATATCTTTACAGGCCAGCTTTGTAGGTTATCAAACAGTAGTAATTGATAATATTTATTTAAATTCAGCCAAAGAAACCATTTTAAAAATTGAGTTGGAAGAGTCGGTAACTTCGATAGAAGAAGTAGTTGTAAAAGCACACAACCGTAAAGATCAACCTATTAATAAAATGGCAACCATAAGTGCCCGTTCTTTTACGGTAGAAGAAACGAGTCGTTATCCCGGGAGTTATGGTGATCCTGCACGAATGGCGGCTAACTATGCAGGAGTTATGTCGGTGCGCGACAATCGAAATGATATTGTTATTCGCGGAAACTCATCAACCGGTTTGTTATGGCAATTAGACGGTGTTGAAATTCCTAACCCAAACCATTTTGCTGCATCAGGGACTACAGGTGGCCCTATTACTATTTTAAATAATAATTTATTAACAAATTCTGATTTTTTAACCGGAGCGTTCCCCGCCGAATATGGAAATGCCCTTGCAGGGATTTTTGATCTTAAAATGCGAACAGGAAACAACGAAAAAAGAGAATACTGGGCTCAATTTGGTTATAATGGATTAGAATTTGGTGCTGAAGGCCCTTTTTCAAAAAAATCAAATGCTTCATACTTATTTACTTATCGATATTCGTTGGTTGATATTATTGACTTATTAGGTGCCGAAGTGGAAACCACCAAATATCAGGATTTAACCTTAAAGCTAAATTTCCCGACTAAAAACGGGCGGTTGAGTTTTTTTGGGATTGGTGGAACAAGTTATATTGAAATGTTCGACTCCAATGACGATCGTGAAGATTGGAGCTTTAAAAGCTGGGGAGAAGATATTAGCAATGGCTCTGACATTGGGGCTACTGCTCTTTCTTATTTACATTTTTTTAGCACCAATACCAGGTTACAAACTTCGATTTCTGCATACGGCTCCCATGTAAAAACACAAATCGATACATTTAGCATCAACAATCTACAACCAAACCGCTGGGCAGGAGAAAAGTCTAAAGAAATAAAATTAAGTTTAACCTCCGAATTAAATAGCAAAATTAGTGATAAGAATACATTTAGCGCTGGGATCAAGATCGATCGATTTTTTGTTGACCTGTCGGATAGTAGTATGGTTGACGGGCAATTTAGAGTAGATACTGACATAAGCGACGCTTTTAATTTGTATCAAGGTTTTGTTCAAATGAAACATAAATTTACCGATGATATCAAACTTTATATGGGTGTCCATTCTCAATGGTTAGACTTAAACAATTCATTTGCGATAGAACCACGGTTTGGTTTTAACTGGGGTATAGATGATAAAAACACCATTAATTTTGGTTACGGTTTACATAGCCAGACACAGCTAAGAATGGTATATTTTACGCAAACAGAATTAAATGATGGCTCCATAGCTTATACCAACAAGGATTTAGATTTCTCAAAAAGTAGTCAATTAATCCTGGGTTACGACCATTTATTTAATGAAAATCTAAGATTAAAATTAGAAACTTATTATCAAAATTTATATAATATTCCCGTAAAGCCTACCCACCCGCAATATTCTGTTTTAAATTACGGAGCCGAATATTTTATCGAAAGAGTGGATAGCCTCACTAATGAGGGAACAGGTAAAAATTACGGAATTGAACTTACCCTGGAGCGATTTTTAAAAAATAGATTTTATTATCTAATTACCGCTTCGCTTTACGAATCGAAATACAAAGGATACGATGGGATTGAACGAAATACCGCATTTAATGGTAATTTTGCCATTAATATTTTAGGAGGATATGAAATTCCAATTAGAAAATATAATGCATTAACCATTGGATTAAGAACTACCTATTCAGGAGGAAGGCCTTATGTTCCATACAATGTAACAGAAACAGTTCTACAAGGAACAGAAGTGTTAAAATGGAACGAAGCTTATTCAATCAGGCAAAAAGACTATTTTCGATTAAGCCTGCGCATTGGATTTAAACGAAACAAACCAAGATTTAGCGTTGAGTATAGTATGGATTTACAATACCGAACGAATTATACAAGCATTTACGATCATAGAATTGACCCATTAACGGGTGAAATATATTATAACGATAAAATGGGTTTATATCCAATGGCTAATTGGAGAATCCATTTTTAGAAATAATTCACTAAAAGAGTATTTAAAAAAATAAGAATTGATGAAAATTTTATTAATAAATACACCTCGTTCGCCACACAATATGATTTTGGAATCAGCTCCTGCTGAGGCGAAACATTTTATACACAAGAAACTTATTGGCCCTCCTTTAGGATTATTAACGGTTGCAAAAGCAGTTGAAGATGATTATGATGTAACCGTTTTTGATACCAAAGGCGAGTATGATTTACATCCCGATACAACCCCTCCCTTAAATGAGCTTGTTTTAGGTTTACTTAAAAAGTATAATCCCGATATTGTAGGTACAACAACCATTGCCTCTGAATTTTATTATGCACTGGAAATTTTACAAACCACAAAATCATTTAATCCTGATATATTAACCGTTGCCGGAGGATTGCATACAACCCTCTCGCCTATGGATTTTAATCATCCTGCCGTTGATATGATTTTACCCGATCAATCGGCCCATACCTTTCGAAAAGTGGTTGAAGCAAAAGAAAAAGGCTCAAATTATGACTATATTCCCGGAGTGGTAATCAACAAAAACGGTATTTTAACACCTACTCAGGCCCAAAAAGAAACCATCGATTCGGCTGGGGAAAATTTCTTAATGCCCAACCGCAAACACCTGGAAAGATGGAAAGAGACATACAAAGTAGGCAACAATCCTTTTCCTTCTACATACCTTTTTACATCGCTAGGTTGTCCGTATAAGTGTACTTTTTGCTCTATTTGGTGTCAGTTTAACGGGAAATATTTACAAAGAAATGTAGAAAGTATTATTGAAGAATTAAAGCAAACCGATGATTACCCTGTAGTTCGCTTTGCCGATGCAAACACCATTGTTAATACAAAATTTATGCATTATCTGTTTGACAGAATTGAACAGGAAGGGATAAAAAAAGCCTATGTAATGGATATTAGAACAGATACAGCAGTTCAAAATCCACAATTAATTGAGAAACTAGCAAAAAACGGCCTTAAAGTCGTGATTTGCGGATTTGAATCATTCCGCGAAGAGGAACTAAAAAGATATAATAAAAGTACAGATGCAAAATTAATCCATAAAGCCATCGATATTTTTCACCAAAACGGAGTTATGTTGCGAGGGAATTACGTGATCCCCAATGATTATGACGAGTTTGACTTTGAAGCTTTAGCTGAATACACCTCATCTCACAAAGTAACCTATGCGGGATATACTATTTTAACTCCTATGCCGGGGACTCCTTATTATGAAGAAGTAAAAGATCAGATCATTGATTTTGACTTATCTAAATACAACTTTTTTAATAGCGTGCTAAAAACCAAACTCCCACTGGAAAAATTTTATGAAAACGTAGGAAAACTTTGGCTTATCAAAAAAGGCACCGATGTAATTTAATTAATTAGCATTTATAAATCATTTTTAATATTTACATTCTCCTAATTTTTATTAACTTAGCTTAATACTAAAAAAGGAGGTAAATTATGAAACAAAAATTTTCAATCATTAGCGTATTAACATTATTTTTTATTTTAGCGCTTAGTTTTAATGGATGGGCCAATAAAACATCGGTAGAAATTATTGCTCCCGAAAAAGCAACTAAAGGTTCTGAGATTACCATTAAAATTGAAGTTAGTCATTTTGGAAACTCCAAAGGGCATTTTACCGACTGGGTAGTTGTAAAAATTAATGGCGAAGAGTATAAAACATGGGAGTACGACAAAAAAAATCTCCCTGAAGGCTCAAACTTTTCCTTAGAATTTACCATTACCGCTGAAGAAGATATGGAAATTGTAGCCGAAGGAAATTGCAACAAACACGGCTCCAAAGGAAAAGATAAAGTTAAAATAGTTATTGAATAAATCTTACAAGCTATGTTTTTAGGAATCAATATTATTTTATGGTTTGGAATTATTAACTTAATTCTGATTATTTTCCAGCTTATCAGTGGATTACACTGGATTAAAATAAAATACAAAACCCATAAAGTGTTTGGTATTATTCTATTCTTTACTGCTTCACTTCATGGCATTTATGCTTTAATTATCAATTATATTTAATTAACCTTTAAAAATTCAGAATTATGAAATTACTAAAATTAACTATTACAGGCCTGCTTATTTTTGGGTTCACTGCAACTAATGCACAAAAAATTAACATTGTTGAAGGAGATTTAAGCTTTTTAAAAGGAGAGTCGGTTGTAAACCTTGAATATGATTACTCCGATATGAGTGTAGGCAAATTTGAAAATGAAGCGGATTATATTGCCAAGAAAAAAGCTGAATATAACGAAAAAGAAGCCGGAAGGGGTGATCAGTGGGAAGAAAGCTGGGTTGAAGACCGTGGCACAAAATTTCAACCTATGTTTGAAGAGCTATTAAATAAATATACCGGTAAAAGAGGAATAGCTTTTAGTCAACACGAAAATGATGCAAAATATACATTAGAGCTGCATACAACTTTTACTGAACCCGGATTCAATATATACATTACGCGAAAAAATGCAGAAATAAATGTAGTTGTAACATTTTACGATACAGCAAATCCTGAAAATGTTCTTTGTAAAATAGATATGAGAAGATGTCCTGGCAAATCAATGGGCATGGATGACTACGATACCGGAGGAAGAATAAAAGAAGCGTATGCTAAATGTGGTAAAGAATTAGGTAAACTTATCGCTAAAAAAGCTAAATAAAAATAATCATATCATCGACTTAAAAAGGAATTCAGAAAAGGAATTCAGAAAAAGAATTCCTTTTTTTATATCTTATACACGGACTTTATTACATAGTCCCCCTCAATAAACCTTGCCACCTTGGTTAAATCTTTCCCGGCGCCGCATTCATAAAAGACAGAAACCTCTTTTTCCAATAATTTTTGCATGGTTTTATACCAGTTTATTCTTTGGGTAAGATTAAAAACCAGCTCTTTCCTAATTTCTATAGGTTTAATAATTTCTCGTTGATTGACGGTGGAAACGATAGGAATTTCAGCTGCTTTGATTTCCATATCACAAATAAATTGATAAAAACAATCTTTAATAGTTTTCAAATAAGAAGAATGATAGGGAGTTTCAACTATTAATTCGGAAACCGAAAAAGCACCTTCTTTTTGCGCTAATTCAAGTATTTTTTGAATATCTTTCCTAATTCCGGAAACCACAATCGATCGATCATTATTAATATTTATTATCTCTATTTTTAAGCTATATTGGTTAATGAGTTTATGGATATCATTAAAACTGAGGCCAACAACAGAACCCATTCCATATTTCCCTGTATCTCTTACCTTGTCTGCTAAATGATAAACTTCTGATATAATGCGAAGGCCATCATCAAATCCTATTGACCGACTACTATATAATGAAGCATAAATACCCATACTGTAACCAGCTATATAATTGGCTTTAATCCCTTTTTGGATTAATAAATCGCTAAAAGCACAGCTAAAAGTATAAGCAATAATTTGCGATAAGAATTCATCTTTTTGATAAAAATCCGTATCATAATCAAAATCAGGCAAATCAACATCTAAAATAATTGAAGCACGTTTTAAATATTGATTCAATTGAAAATTATTTTTTTCTAAAAACTCAATCTCTTTATGAGTAACCGATGTAATAAAAGCAGGGAAAATAAAAGCTGTTTTGTTATTCATTTTACGAGGTGGTTAAAATAACTTTAAACAAAACATAGTCGGAGGTTTCCGATAAATCGGTTATAATATCTTCAATCTTTTTTTCTTTAAGTAAAGCTTCGAGCTTTTCGGAAAAAAAAAGTTCAAATTCCTGATCAGTGGAAAATATAATTTCAACATCTTTCCAATCGTAAAGGTCTATGTTAAAGGCTTTATAAAATGATTCTTTGAAACAAAAACCTTTTAAAAAGGCTTCTTTACCCAATAAAGAGAAATTCTCAATCTCTTTGCTTGTAAAAAGATCATACATTAAATTTGATAATTTCCCATTATCAAAATAATGTTTGTTAAAACGCTTTGGTTCCTCAATATCAATACCACAACAAAAAATCATCAGAGGTTAAAGAGATTATTGAATATTTAAAATATTATTTTCGTGTTCAATAATAAGCAATTGCATATTAATAAGTTCCCCGATGGTTTTTACCGGATTTTTTACAGCAAATTTACCAATGGTTTTAAGTTCAATATTCAGGTTATATTTCTTTTTAAAAATCTCGATCAGCTCCAGAAACATTAAAGAATCACCGTCTAAATCGGAAATAATATTAGAATCTTTGGTAATTTCTTTCGGATCGATTTCACATTCTTCAGCAAAAAAGTCTAACACAATTTCCTTTACTTCGTTGCGTGTATCTTTCGTTATTTTAGCCATTTCAATAATTTATTTATTATTCGTTTATTATTTTATTTACATCATCTTTAGTCATTTCTTGCCAATCAGGATTTTCAAATTCATCCCCATTTTGTTCAAAAAACACCTTAAAAAAAGTTTCTCTATTAAAGGATAGCTTAGTTTTTTTATCGGGTGTGCGTTCAATAAAAACAAGTTTTTCAGGTTTAATTTCAAACTCTTTACAAATTTGCGAAGCAAGTTTTGTATTCCACTCTGTTACAGGTGTTCCTGGGTTTTTCTCGTAGAGATCGGTAACAATAACAATGGTTTTATCTGGTTTTTGAACAATTTTTAATCCGCAAATAGACGGAAGGTCCCACATTCCTTTAAAATGATATTCTTTATCAATAAACTGTTCTTTTTCAGAATCCATCATTGGTTATAATATTTAAGAAACTAATTTATTATTCACTTTCTTGCCAAAACTCATTTTAGACAAATCCTGGCGGCGCTTGCGATAGGTTCCTTCGTCAATTTCCCGTGAAACAACATTCTTCAGTAGTTTAAACATTTTTTCTTCCTGGGTTTCCTCTTTATAAAAACTATCCCATGCATAATGGTAAAGCTCCTGTAATCGTTCAGCAGTCATATGTTTAGGGTGATAAACCACCTGCCCTGCATTGTAGTCATTCCAATCGTAATTAAATATACGTTTCTGTTTACGCAAATCAGTCCATGCTTTGGTATGAGGGAAGGGTGTTAAAACAGTAAATTCCGCTAAATCCAAATCTATTTCATGTAAGAAATCAATTAATCGTTTAATATCATCTACGGTCTGGTTATCCAAGCCGAGTAGAATCGTTCCTTCAACACCAATACCATAATCATGGTAGCGTTTTATTCTGTTTTTTATATAATCGGAAGTATCGAAAACCGCCTGATACACATACCATGCTCCAGCTTGAGCTGCCAGGTCAAGCACTTCAGGTTTATCTTCAATGGTGTGACTCACCCACTTTTTCTTCATAGGAATCATCGCTTTAAAAAGTTCTTTTTCCCATTCAGTATCCTGAGCCAATGAATTATCGACAATAAATAAACGATTATTTTCAATAGTCTCCAGCTCTTCAATAACCTTATTCACGGGACGTGGCCTGAATTGACGGCCGCCAAGATAAGCCACAGCACAAGGATAACAGTGGTAACGACAACCACGCGAAGCATGAAAAGTATCAACCATTTGTACCCCTTTATGATAATATAGGTCTCTGTTATAAAGTTCTCTTCTGGCAGGACCCACCAATTCAATCGGAGGCATGTCGTTCATAAAATTATAAAGTTTCTTAAGCTCTCCTTTTTTAAAATCTTCAAAAACCTGCTGCATGTGCCCTTCTGCTTCTCCCAAAAATACCGAATCGGCATGTTCCATTGTTTCTTCGGCATGCAACATAGTTGAAATACCCCCAAAAATTACTTTTTTGCCTCGCTTCCTATATTCATCAGCAATAGCCCATCCACGTTTAATTTGTGTGGTTAATAGCATTGATATACCCACAAAATCTACGTCATCATCAAATCGCATTTCTTCCAGGTTTTCATCGATAAACTCAACTTCAAATTCTTCGGGAATAGTGGCCCCAAAAACCACTGCTCCATGAGGAGGAAGGTTAAAAATTGTTTGCCCGGATAGTTTTTCCCATTTTGGAAATATTAATTGAAATTTCATATAGCTTGCAAATTTTTATTATCATTTAAACGGATAAAAATATCAAAAAAAATAGCTTTCACAAATTATATTCATTTTCTTTCATCCACGGTTCCATTATATTATCAATAATTTCTTTATCGTCTTGAGGTAACGTGTATATATTCTTTTTATAATTTTTTACAGATAATAAAAACTGGATTAAAGAATCGTTAAAATCATCAGAAAAATCAAGGTTTAAATCATTATAAATAGATTGCACAAGTTTTATAGGATCATTTTCCAAATCTTCAAACTTAATCAAACAATATCTATTTTCAGGTAAATATTTAGTGTCATTTTTAATTTTAGTTTCTATTTCAGACAATACTTCTGTTACATCTTTTGTTCCTGGCTTTTTCCACTTATTATTCATGGCATTCTGTGTTCCAACAATATTCCACATTCGTATTGTGGACGGAACCACTTTATATGGATGCCTTATAATATGAATATAACGAGCATTAGGAAAAATCTCATTCAATAAATTCATTCGTAACGAATGAAAAGGGTTCTTGATTAAAATTGTTTTTTGATTTTCAAGAGTCAACTTCTTATAAAAATGGATAAGGGCATTTTTCCATTGTTTTAACTTTTCTCCTTCGGGTAAAAAACCCGGGAAAGATTTTAAAAAATATTGATCTGATTTTGGAAATATTAAATTTTCCAAAGGAGAATACGCGGATAATCTGAAAAGAGCATATTCATCTTCCAAAGGTTCATCGAGGCCAACTTTTACTTGATCCATCGGGCGGGTTCCTTTGAGTACTCGGCCCATTATTGGCTCATAAGATTTTCGCGAAGTGAGAAAACTATCGGGAATAGAACCCTGGAATAAATTGGAGGATACAAACTGTTTATCAAGATTTAATAGCTGATGCAAAAATGTACTCCCTGTTCGCCAATGCCCAATAATAATTACCGGATCATCGGGTAATTGTTGTTGTTTAATTTTTTGTGCAAAAAGTTTTTTTTCTTTTTTATGAAAGATGGAAGCCCAAATGCCGTTTTGAAATAAAAATAAAAATCTTGCCAGATATTTGGGTGCAATTGACATACCATTTTTTCGAATTAACTTCAAAAAACCGGGCAGTCGCATCCCAGCTATCAGGTAAGCCATTTTCATAATAAAAAAGTTTGATTAAACTTGTATTAAAATAAATACAAAGTTATGCAGCTTTATTATTGATAAACTCTGCAATAGAGTTTACATTTTTTAATACTTCGCGAGCCAGGTTTTGATCATCAATACGTACTTTATATTGGCGTTGAACTGCCATTACCAGCTCAATAGCATCGATTGAATCTAACCCTAAAGTATTTTCACCACCAAAAAGGGGTAAATCATCATCAATATCTTCCGGCGTAATGTCTTCTATATTTAGGGTTTCAATAATCATATTTTTAATGTCCGCCTTCA
Organism: uncultured Bacteroidales bacterium; assembly: GCA_964635605.1. Classification (GTDB taxonomy): domain Bacteria; phylum Bacteroidota; class Bacteroidia; order Bacteroidales; family UBA12077; genus UBA12077. Next base: position 23,402 of record CAZWPU010000009.1, read on the forward strand.
AATCTGTTCCAATTTTATCACCCATCGTTATTAAAATTAATATTTACGTATAACTTGTTTTAATTCTTTATAAAAATTTTCTTCTTCATTTGCCCTATCCATAATCA